>JAWRIR010000080.1:0-15243 GCA_040268405.1 Thermoproteota archaeon
CTCTTAGCTGCTAACACGTCTGACGAAGCCTCAGAAATTCTGCGGCAAACAGGGCTTTTAGAGAAAACCTACGAAAGAATCGCTGCCCGAGTTAACCAACGCGTAAGTGACCGGGTGGAAAATAAGATAAAGATTAGCATAGTCATTGTTGCTATGGATGGATCAGTTCTTGGCATGGATGAAAACGCTAGGTGCAATAAGCCTTGGTTAAACTTAACATAGTCGGCGTTGGACCAGGAGCTGCAGATTACGTTACCCCAGCAGCGCATAAAACCGTCGCTAAAGCAGAAATAGTGATTGGAGCCCAACGCAGCATTGACCTTTTCAGCGGCGAAATCCACGGAGAAACCTTACCGTTAACAGCAAAAAACCTCAATGACCTGCTCAAGTACGCGGTTGAGGCAGCCAAAAACGGCAAAAACGTGACAATCCTATCAACCGGCGACCCAGGCTTTTCAGGTCTGCTAAAATCGGTTTTAAACACTAAACTAATCACGGCATCCGAAATCAACATAGTTCCCGGGGTAAGCGCAGTTCAAGCTTGTGCAGCCAAACTAGGACTTAGTTGGGATGAAATTGCCCTTTTCACTTTTCATCAAGGCAACGTAAGCGCCGATAAAAAAAGCGAAGTAGCTGCAAGCCTAAAAGCGGGCAGAAACGTGATGCTTTTGCCTGATGCACGGGCTTTTTCGCCAAAGGAAATCGCCGCTTACCTTGTTAAATCGGGGTTTGACTCAAAGTTGCCAGTGTTCATCTGTGAAAACCTCACTTTGAGCGACGAGAGGGTTACTGCGAGCAGTTTAGAGTGCGTTTCTGCTGCCGATTTTGGCGGCTTATGTGTTATGGTTATCAAAGCAAACCGTGAGGATGCATAATGGCGAAGATTTGGAATTACAAAACCCCAGGTGTGCCCGACGAATACTTCATTACAGACGACACTGTGCCGGGTCCCACTAAGGAAGATGTGCGTGTTTTAACCATTTCTAAGGCCCGCTTAAACGAGGGCTACACAGTTATTGACGTGGGTTGCGGTACAGGCGGCTTAACAGTTGAAGCTGCACTCCAAGTAGCCCCATCAGGCAAAGTTTACTCAATTGATGAAGACCCAGTTGCAGTAAAACTAACTCAAAGTAACGTTGAAAAATTAGGCGTAAAAGACAACGTCGTTGTAAAGCAAGGCAAAGCCCCAGAAGGTTTGGCGGATTTCCCAGTTGCCGACGCCGTTTTAGTTGGCGGAACCATGAACCTGCGGGAAATTCTCCAAGTTATTCAAGGCAAAATTAGGCAGGGTGGCAGAATCGTTGTTAACTCGATTTTGTTGGAAACCGCAACTACAGCAGTTGATGAGCTCAAAAAGTTGGGCTTCACAGATATCGACGTTACTCAAGTTTCAGTAGCGAAAGGAAAGCAAATTAAAAGTGGAACAATGATGACGGCAAGAAACCCCATAACGATAGTTTCAGCTTCAAAAACTTCAGGTGAAATTTAAAGTGGCAGGAAAATTCATTGGTATAGGCGTAGGTCCAGGAGACCCAGAATTAATCACACTTAAAGCGGCAAAAGCCTTGAAGGCAGCAGACATTATCTGCATCCCAAAAAGTAACGTTAACAAGCCAAGCCTTGCAGTGACAATGATTAAACCGATTCTTGCTGAACGCCAAGTGCCACCTGAAATGCTTGAACTAATTTTCCCAATGACTAAAGACGACATAAGCAACCAGGCATTGTGGGACAAAAACGCAAACATCATCGCCGAAAAAGCCGACGGTGACAAAACAGTAGTCTTCATCACACTTGGCGACCCAATGTTCTACAGCACATTCATTTACCTATACCAAAGCCTACAAAACCAGCACCCCAACCTCAAACTTGAAGTAATCCCCGGCGTCAGCGCGTTTAATGCTTGTGCTTCAAGCGCAAAAATACCCTTAGCCGAAAAAGAAGAACTAATCACGGTCATCCCATCCGACCTTGACGAGAAACAAGTTGAACAGGTTGCTAAACTTTCAGAAAACCTTGTCTTCATTAAATGTGCGTACCGCTTAAAAGAGTTGGTTCCGGTGCTCATTAAAGCAGGCTATAAAGAAAACAGCACAATCGCAATCATTCGTCGCTGCAGTATGCCAAACGAGGAGGTAACAGTCGGCAAACTCTGTGACGCGTTAACATGGAATCTCAGTGAAGACTACTTCACTATAGCAATTGTAAAGAAAAACCTCCTTAACAAGAAAATTAAAGGTGAAGCATAAAATGAATAAAGTTGTAATTATCGGTGCAGGTTCAGGCGACCCAGAACTAATCACATTAAAAGGTAAACGTTACCTTGAACAAGCAGACATAGTTGTCTACACAGGCTCACTACTTAACCCAGAATACCTCAAATACGCCAAACCAGAGGCGGAGCTTTATGACAGCGCAAAAATGGGTTTGCCCGAAATGCTAAAAGTTATGGTCTCTGGCGTCAAAGCAGGCAAAACCGTTGTCCGTCTTCACGATGGCGACCCAAGCTTTTTCGGTGCAATCCAAGAACTCATGGACGGGCTCGACAAGGAAGGTGTGGGTTACTGGCGCATACCCGGCATCAGTTGCCTCCTTGGTGCAGCAGCAGCTTTAAACCGTGAATTGACACTGCCCAACATTTCCCAAACCATTATTATTACACGTCCGGCTGGCAGAACTCCAGTGCCTGAAGCTGAAAGCATCACTAAACTGGCTCAGCACCAAGCAACAATGGTCATATTCCTTGGCACACCACAAATCGCCAAAGTCATGGTTGACCTAGAAAAAGGCGGCTACCCCAAAGACACACCCGTATCCGTCGTCTACAAAGCGACTTGGCCTGAACAAAAAATCGTCCTTGGCACAATCGCTGACATTGCAGAAAAAGTGAAAGCTCAGGGCATAACCGAGACGGCTTTGATTTTTGTAGGAAAAGTTATGAATCCAAAAGCTTATGATTTATCGAAGCTGTATGACCCCACATTCACCACTGGCTTCCGCAAAGGCGAGGAGCCAAATGTACCCTAAAGGCATAGCAGTCGTCGCAATAACCCGACGCGGCGTAGAAACCGCCCTTAACATTAAAAAAGCCCTCGACCATGAGGGTTTAAATTCTTCCGTTTTTGCACCTAAAAAGTATAGCCAAACAGGCGTCGTTGAACTTGAAGTGAAGTTTGGGGATTTTATTAAAGAAAACTATGACAAACTAGACGCTATTGTTGCGGTCATGGCTACAGGCATAACCATCCGCGCAGTAGCGCCGTATCTGGAAAGCAAGCTAACTGACCCCGCAGTCATCGGCGTTGATGCAGCTGGAAAATTTGTTATCAGCCTACTCTCAGGCCATTATGGTGGAGCTAACGAGTTAACCCGAATCATCGCCAAAGGCACAGGTGCAACTCCCGTCATCACCACCGCTTCAGACTCGTTGGGCAAGCAGAGTGTTGATGAACTCGCAAAAATCCTGCACCTAACCATCGAAAACCCCGAAAGCCTCGTCCCAGTGAACGCAGCGATTGTTAACGGGGACAGTGTGGTACTTGTTTTAGTTGGCGACGTAAAGATTCCCACTGACGTCATAAACGGTTACGAAATCAAACTGGCCGAAACCGGCGAGAAAGCAGTTGAAATCGTGGACTGCTACGACGCAGGCGCAGTAGTGACGCGGGAATCGCTAAAGGTTAACCATTTCGGCAAACCCTTCACCATCCTAAAAGCCCGCAGCATCGTAGTCGGTTTGGGCTGCCGCAAAGATTCTCACTGTGACCACCTCGTCGAAGCGGTGAATGCTGCCATGAAAACCGTCGGCTTACCCGCAGGGCGAATTGACAGGTTTGCCAGCGTGGATATTAAGCGGGATTCTGCTGCCATGCATGACATGGCAAAACTGTTTGGTGCACCGCTTGAATTTTTAAGTGTCGAAGCACTACGTAGTTTAAAGCATCCAGATTTGTCCCCTGACTCAAAAATGGTTCAGGAAAAAATCGGTGTTGGAGGAGTTTGCGAACGAGCAGCACTAATAATAGCGGGAAAGAATTCGAAACTACTACTCAAGAAAGTCAAACAAAACGGAACGACTGTAGCGGTAGCCGAGGGCGAATAAGCGTAGTCGGCATAGGCCCAGGCAGCCTAGAGCACATGACGCCTAAAGCGCGAAAGGCAATTGAAGAAGCCGACGTCGTCGTGGGCTACGGCACGTACATTAAACTTATTGAGGGCATCGTCCGCAAAGATGCACAAGTCATTTCTGGAACAATGGGCAAAGAAGTTGAACGCGCCAAAATCGCCGTAATGAAAGCCGACGAACAAAACCTTGTCGTCATGGTCAGCAGCGGAGACCCAGGCGTGTACGGTATGGCAGGCGTCGTTTTGGAAGTTGCTGCTCAAGAAAAAACCAAGGTTCCTGTAGAAATTATTCCGGGTGTAACCGCTGCAACCGCCGCTTCAGCCATTCTTGGAGCGCCGTTGATTAGCGATTTTGCGGTTATCAGCCTAAGCGATTTGCTCACACCATTGGAGAAGATTGAGAAACGCCTCGAATTGGCGTCGCAGGCAGACATGTCAATTGTGCTATACAACCCGCAAAGTCAAGGCAGGATCGAACCCTTAACAAAAGCTTACGAAATAATGATGAAATACATCAAGCCAGACACGCTAGTTGGCATTGTAAGGCAGGCGGGACGGGAAGGTCAAGAAGCAAAAATTACTACGCTGAAAAACCTGCTTAACGAGAACATTGACATGTTAACGACAATTGTGGTTGGCAACTCGGCGACCAAGATTGTTAATGGCAAGATGGTTACGGCTAGAGGTTACGACCTCAAGAGCTAAACCTCACTGGAATTTTTTGTCTGTTTTTTAGGCTTGAAATGCAAAAAAGGGAAGTTAAAAAGGCGCGAAAATGCCTATGAAAACTATCCACGCTAGGAAAGTTTTTGCTACAAAGCTTAGTATTATGTACATTCTTTCGCCATACAGGTAGTCTTTCCATTTGCCGATGCCTTTGTATTGCAGCACCATGTTTACAGCAAACGAGTTAAACAGGACAAAGTAAATCAGCAAAGCCAAATAGACAAATGTTGGGGGCTGTGTTTCAGCTGAACCCAAAGCAGCAATAAAATAGGCGTACAAGACAATCCATGGTGCACCGCCGGTTATGCAACCGTACAGGTATGCTGACCAATCTGTTTTTTCGGTTCTTTGATTTATTTTTTCTGTTAAGTGACCAAACATTATCATCGACGCGTTTAGTACACCAATCAAAACAAGTGACCAAAGGTCCCAGACGCCTACAAAAGTTGAAATAAGCAGTATCATGATTGTACTTGAAAACGCGTATTCCCACCAGCGGTAGGGATTCATGCCTTTTGTGAGGTTTTGGTTGTATTGCTTGTTTTTGGGGAACGCTATTGTGAAGTGGGCGATGGCGGATATTAAGGGGAAAGACGCTAAAATTACGCCTAAATAGCTTAAGGTAAAAACTATTTGTGGGTTTGGAACTACTTGGAACGTGAAGGGGTTTGTGCTGATTATGTTGAAGTCAAGGTAAAAAGTGTAAATGTCGCGTGTCCAACTTATCAATAAGCCAAGCGAAAGCATAATCAAGCCTTGTATTAAATGAAGAATTCCCGCGGCAATGTTGATACGTTTCAGGTAACCAAAAGAAATCGGTGATTTGGAGATTATTTCTTGCCTTTCTTTATAATCCATAAAAAAGCCTCATTTGAATCAATTAAAACAAACAAGCCTCAACTATACAATTTAGCCATACCTATTTATATTTTTTTGTAAATAAATAATTGAATAAGTTAACGGTAGTTGGGAAGAAATTTGAATCCGATAAAACTGCCAGCGATGAATAAAAAAGAAATAGAAGAAGCAATCCGTAAACAATACCTTTGCAGGATAGCATTCAACGCTAAAGATGGTCCACAAATAGCACCTTTCCAATACGTTTTCATGGATAACCACCTGTATTTTCACTTCACCAATTACGGAAACAAAATAAGCTTTCTTAGTGAAGGCAAACAAGTCTGTGTGGAAATAGAAAATTACACGCCTGATTTTAGCCAATACAGTTTTGTTATTTTGAATGGTACATTGAAGGCTGTGCAAGATTCAATGGAAAAAAGAAAAGTTATCGAAAAAATGGCTGAAACCGGTAAAGAGAAGCTTTCGCCGCAATTCTTGTTTGCACACGGCTTTGACAGCAAAGAAGGTTGGGGCGTTCTTAATGAAAAACAAGAAATGCTAATAGTCAAACTAGTCAACGTACAAACTATAAAAGGCTTGAAATCAGCCTAAACGGTAAACAGTAAAAGTGGTTAAATCAATTCGCGTATCAATTTATTGTGAAACTGACGTGAATATCTTGGTTGAAACCATAAAGTACGAAGTAGTCTGCCAAATGGGCAAGGTGGAAATTAGAAGATACCCAAAAATTGTTGTCGCCAAAGTAACCGGCCCCCAAGCCGAGGCTTTTAGTCTGCTTTACAACTTTATAACGGGAAACAACGCCAGAAAACAAAAAGTCAAAATGACCAGCCCTGTTGTTTCAGAAAAAATTGCAATGACCTCCCCCGTCTTATCAGACAACAACTCAATGGCGTTTGTAATGCCAAACGAATTAACCATCGACACGGTACCCGAACCCTTAGACAACCGCGTACAAATCATGGAAATTCCCAGCCGAACAGTTGCAGCCATATGCTTCTCCGGCGGATGGTCCGAAAAACACTTCGAAAAAGAAACACAAACACTACTAAACGAACTAACAAAAGCAGGAATCAAAACCAAAGGCAACACCTTCACAATGCTATACAACCCACCATACATACCCGGATTCCTACGCAGAAACGAAGTAGCCATAGAAACAGAACAACAATAAAAACACAAAAACAAGCAAACAAACAACCACAGGAAAAAAATTTAACGTTGATTCCTTGGTGCTGTAAAAACCGCAAGGTTGAGGTCAGCAGGCAGCAAACCACGCGCCGAGTTTTGAGCTTTGGTGTGGTGAATGCCTTGGTTACTTGCCCGAGATGCGGCAAAAACGTAGCCAAGCCCCAGCGCACATTGGAAACGTTCCTTTTACGAATCGAAGATTACATATGCGACAGCTGCGGCAAACACTTCGAAGCAATCAGTTAACCAACCTATTAGGATCCTAATAGAGGTTCTATATTGAAACCTATAGGGGGTAGGGCTATTGACTGAAAACAAGCGCATTTACATGTTTAAAATCAGTGGCTTTTTATGTCTGCTTTCGGTTGATTGCTGGCTTGTTGTTGCTTAAAGATAAATAGTTGTAGTGCAATTTCGTAGCTATTGGAGAAATAAATTGTGTCTGTAGCGCAAAGAAAATATTTTACAGAAGTCGCAGCACTCGCAGAAAAAATCGTTTCAGTAACAACAACAAACGGTAAAAGTTTCACAGGCACTCTAATCGGCGTAAACCCAGACAATCTAAGTCTGGCACTGGCAGACGCAAAAGAAGAAGGCGGTAAAACAGTAAACCGCTTATTCCTTAACGGGAGCACTGTCGCACAGATTTCAACTGCAGAAAAAGCATTTGACCTTAAAGCGCTTGCACAGAGACTAGAAAAAGTGTTCCCGACAATGGTTAAACTCTATGAAGATAAAGGCTTCATTTGGGTTATGGACAAGGTTAAGTTAACTGAGCGCGGTGTCGTTGATGGCTCCGGGCCAGCAGCCGAAAGAGTGCAAAGAGTTTACGAAACATTCGTTAGCGAAACAAAAGCCTAAAACAAAAAAGACAAAAAAAGCTTTAGATGAACCAGCGTAACTGCTGCTCCTCTTTCTTCTTTTCTTCTGAAATGCTTCTAATTAAACCGAAAGTTTCAAGCATCCGTTTAATCTCGTCACTGGTCTCTTCAAGACGGCTTAAGTCAACCTCGAAATTCAAGAATTTAAACAAGGTTAACAGGGCGTAGCGTGCAGCGTTAACATCCGGGTTCATGCCGGGAGTGTCAACGAGTAACGAGAAACCTTTCATGTTGTGCAGTTTAGCTAAACCGATGCTTATGCCTGCAATGCCGAAAACGTGGCCAACCATGACTTTGGTGCCAAGGTCAAGGGCTGTTTTCATTGTGTCCAGGTCGGTTGCTGTGCTGTAGATGCCTGGTACTGGTTGTGCTTCATCTTTTTTGAAGCCACCGATTGAAACTACGTAGTTGCAGCCTAATTCTTGCACTAAGTCGAGCACTTTGCCGCATAACTCGTATTGCCCAACAGTTGTTAGGGCTTGAGTGTTTCCGTACCAGATGATTAGGTCCCTACCGCCTTCTTCTTCACGTTTAACGTAATAGAGTTCGTTGATTGGTGAACGTGCGCTGCCGTCTTCGGTGGTTACGGCGAAGTCTTGGAAGCTGGATGAAACTACTTGAGCGAACTTTTTGGCTTTTAGTTCGGTGATTAAGTGTAGGGCTGCAATGTTGGCGACGAATCCGATGCCTGGTAAGCCTTCGATTAGAATTGGGTCTTTGAGTTGTGGTTTTTCGGTTATGTCAACTGTGACAACCATCAGGGTTCACCTTTCGTGTAGTGGTATAGTTTTAACGATACAATATAAGCAATGCTCCTGAGAGCAAGCGTATGCCATTAAATGTCTCCTTGGAGTATTGCTCATTTGAAGCAATCTTGCGAGTAAAAGGTAAATGATGCTTTTTTATATTCATTATTTATCATTTTAAAACTATTATTAAATAAAATATTGTTTTAAATAAATTATTTTGGTTGCTTTTGTGTACTTCACCTATTTGCCCATCATTCATGTTTTGAAGCGCTCAGGAACCGTTCACATTAGTGTGCATTTCCTAACAAAATCCTTAGGTGGTTAGGCGGTTATTGGCAAAAAACCTTTGCATTAACATGACAAAAACGGATTGTTTTTGCCGTTAAACAGTACAGATTTTTCGTCTTGCAAGCAAAAGAATAATATAAGTAAGTAATGCATTACACGTGAACTGAGGGTGCCGTAGTCATCAAAAGCAAAATCAGCAGCATAGGATACGTTAACAAAATTCAAGAAAACGTTAATAGTATAAAACGCAAAGAGCTTGCCCGACTCTTTGAAGACCTGAAAGCCGCCGACTGTGTAATCTGCGGAGGCTCAGGCAGATCACTATACTCCTTAAACGCGGCAATGAGCCAAATCGCGCTAAGCCAAGTTGGCTGGAGAAACAAAGTAGTCCTAACACCAGATGACCCAGGATTCCCCGGACGAAACATGTACGACGCCGCTTTTGACCTAGAAAGACGCTACAAAAAAACCCTGCTTCTAATGAACTCTGGAAGCGGCTACAGCGACGACCCACTTGTCATGGCTCAAGACCTTGGCAAATACATTGAAGAAACTAAATCCACAAAGTTCTCAATGGGTCTTTTAACTTCAACTTATGAGTCCCCAATGGCTGACCTCGCAAACAAGTACGGCACCACTGTCCTTTTGAAGGGACGCGGCAAATCTAAGCCGTCTTTTGAGTACAGCGAAACAGGCATGATGGGCGACATTTTTGAACTGGGCACGCTTCAACTGCTTAACAGCATGATTGAAGCCATTTTCCGCAACCTCGAAGTAGACGACGTCTACGGCTTATGCAACGAGGAATTCGCCAAAATCGGCGACATGATTGATTCAAACGTTAACAGTGAAACATACACCCAACTCGTCGATTTAATGGAAAAACGCACAGACGTGTTCTTAGGTGGAAAAGGAACAGGCAACGAAATAGCCAAAATGACTGGTGTACGTTTATTCCACATTAAAAGCTTCTTTGGCGACAACGTCTACATCACCCGTGGCGTAAACACTCCCCACCCACGAGCTGGCGACCTTGAAATTCTTGTCAGCTACAGCGGCGAAACACGCCCAGTCATCATTTGGGCTGATGTAATCAAGAAATTCGCTGGCACTGTTTTCACAATCACAGGCAACAAAGACTCCACCTTAGCAAAGAAAGCAGACCTCAAAATCATTCTTGAAGAGGAAGCAAAACCAAGCACTCCACGACGCTTCTACACACGCGCCGCATTCGTTCTAAGCCCATTGCCCGTAAAACTAGCCGAACGCCTTGCACAACGCGGACTGAAACTGCCAGAATACATTATCAGCTGGTACCATTCAGTAACCCAGTAAGTGCAAATAAAATATAAGGTGGCAAGCAGTAAGGTTCAGAAGATAAATCATGGACCTGCTGCAATCAACCATTTTAGGCTTCATTCAAGGCGTAACTGAATGGCTCCCAATTTCAAGCACTGGACACCTACGCATTGCCGAACACTTTTTCGGTTTATCGGTGCCCCTGCTTTTTGATGTCCTATTGCACGGGGGCACCCTGTTTGTTATCTTGGCATATTTCCGAAAAGACGTTAAAAACGTTCTTTCAGCCTTGATTCACAGAGATTTCAGTTCAGCTGATGGCAGACTCATTTTGCCAATAATTATAGGCACAATCCCAACTGCGTTGATTGCAGTAACTGTGGGTGACTGGTTAGACGCTTACTTTAGTAGCCTTTTGATGTTGGGCGCTGGTTTCATCGTTAGTGGCATACTCCTGTTTGTCACAAAATTTGCAGTGGAAAAGAAAGACAAAATCAGTCTCCCCGAATCGTTACTGCTTGGCTTCATGCAGGGTCTTTCAATTATTCCCAGTGTTTCAAGAAGTGGCTTTACCATCACAACCGCCCTGCTGCTGGGTATCAAGAAAGAATTGGCCTTCAGATTCTCGTTCCTTCTTTCTATACCCTCAATCGTTGGCGCGTTAGGTTACACTTTGCTTAAAGAGCATGATGCATTAACCGTTGCAGGTATAAGCTCCTTTGAAGTGGCTGCCGCATTAATAATCACCATTGTGGTTAGTTTTGTGGCGTTGAAAATACTCTGGAAAGTGTTAGAGGCTAACAAGTTCTGGATGTTCTCAATCTACTGCTTTGCAATGGGCGCTTTAATGATTGTGCTTAGCGTTTTAGGGTTCTAACCAAAAAGGCTTCCCAATCAAGAACCCCGTTAAGAAAACCGCAAAATCCCCATCTTTCCCATAAACACTGGCGATTTCGTTGTTAACTAAAACTGAAAATTCTTCTTTGAACGCTTTAGCTAAGAGTTCAGAGACGCCAACGTTTTTGCCTCCATCCGCAAGTTTCTCCTTCAGCAGGACGGCTGCGTCATTGTTTTTGCGTGGGACTTCAACAATCCATTTGCCCTCTTCAACGTATGGTCCACAAACGACTTGACTGTTTGAACTGTACTTGGCAAGAAAGCTTGCGCATTCTGTTGGGCGTTCAAGGGGTGGACCTTGGTGTTTTTTGATGTTAGGAATAACCTGCTGTTCCAGTTCGAAAACGAAGGCGCTTAGGGTTTTTTCGTTACTCCAAACAGCGTCCCTTAGAACTTTGTAATCGTTTAGTTCGAGCAGTTTGCGCAAGGACCGCTTAGACCGGTAAAGTTGCCCCCAAAGCACGTCTGGAACCGCTTTAACGCCGTCGACAACCAGAAACATCACTGCCGAACTCCTGCTGTCCAGCTTGCGCTTCAATTCCTCAAGTAGCAGTGTTGGTGGTGTGGGCGGGTAAAAGAATGCTTCAGATGGTTTTTGCAAGAATGCTCTGGCTGCTCCAATGAAATTGTACAGTTTGTCGTTTTGAACCGCTGAGGCTACGTTGCGGGCTTTATCCACTGGGTCAACAATCACCAATGGCTCAGGGAACAACAGTGCCAACTCGTTTTGTCTACCTTCAAACTGTTTTTCTGGGTCAATTACGACATGTTTGCTGTACTGGGCAAAAGCCTGCACAGTCTGGATAAATGAACCATAAGTCAGCACAAGCAGTTCGCATAGGTAACCGCTAAAACCGCCGACTTTGATTTCTGCACCGTAAACGCCGACGCCTTGCATGAACTGTTTAAGCAGCCTAACTTCGCCGCGCATTTCTGGCGGTAAACGTTTTTTGATGTAATCGGTGTGATAGGGGGTTCGGTCGGTTGCGCTTTGCCATTCACCCGGCTTAGAGTCGTAGCAGGGTACAATGTCTACTCGGAAATCGTCAATGATAATTTCAAGGTAAGGGTGCTCAGCGAAGCGTTCAATGATTTCTGTTGCATCTGCAGCGGCGGTTTTGGCGATTTTTAAGCCTATGTCGCCGAGATTTTTACGTGGAATAGAAGATGATAGACGCATAAAGACGTCGATGTCGGGATTTTGCCTTAGCCATGTGTCTTTAGCTACGGAGCCTTCAACCCGTACAACCGCCTCTACGCCTTGCTGTTGACATGCCTGGATGATTTTTTGTTCCAGTTTTCTGCTTAAAGCCTCAACCTTGCTGTATTCTTCAGGGGTTGGAGTGATTTTTTTTAAAACCTGACTAGTGAGGGCTTCAAGCGCGGTTTGCATGTCAATTTCGCTTCACTTTATGGGCAATGTTCCTTTAGAGTTGTGTAGGTTGGACCCATTGATGAAAGCTGGCTTCTTTTCAGCCTTAAACAGTTCGCCTTAATGTTTCCGAACTCGTACTCTTGATGGCGGTTAACAAAGTCAACTAAGCGTTGCTTGTTTGTTCCTGAACGAACCCGCGCGATTGTTAAGTGTGGGTTGAATCCTTCAGGTTCTGGGGCGAAGCCTAAATCGTGAAGCATTGGTTCAAGCTGCTCAAAAATTATTTTGAGTTGTTCAGCGCCCAATGTAATTCCTGCCCAGACTACTCTTGGGTAGTTTACTGTTGGGAAGACGCCTAACCCTTGAATTTGAACGTTGAACGGGACAAACTTTACTTTTTTCATGGCTTCGTAAACTTTATCAACCATATCTGGGTTGATAGCGCCAAGAAACCTTACAGTTATGTGAATATTTTTGGGTTCAACAAGTTTAAGGTCAGCGTTGGTTTGCATCAAAAGTTTCTGCGTTGCTGCAATCCTGTTTGTTAAATTTTCATTTTGTATGTCGAAAGCAATGAAGCTTCTTATTTGTTCGGACATTTTTCCTTCCAAACTAATTTTACGTCTATCCCTCATAAAAGTTTTAACCAGAAAATCAAGGACTAACGTCCATCAAACCTTAACTATTTGATACACAAACAGTCTGTTTACTGTAAAAAATAAAAACGGTAACGCGCACAAAGCAACGGATAGTTTTTAATGCTTGATTCAGTATTAAAACAAAAAAGGGTACGTTATGAACGCTGACAAACTTGTTATAGGGTTAACAGGCATGCCTGGAGCCGGAAAATCTCTCTTCGTAGAAGCAGCTGAAGAACTTGGCTACGTCAAAGTAACCATGGGCGACGTAATCCGGGAAGAAACCCGAAAACGCGGTTTAGACCTTAACCCGCAAAACGTCGGCAAAGTTATGCTGGACCTACGCAAAGAAGGCGGCAACAACGTCATCGCCGAAAAATGCGTTCCCAAAATCGAGCAACAAGCCAGCAGCAAAATCGTAATCGACGGGCTCCGCAGCCTAAACGAGGCTGAAGTCTTCCAAGCAAACTTTGAAGGCTTCAAACTGGTTGCGGTTCATGCTTCTCCAGAAATCCGTTTTGTCCGGTTAAGTCAGCGTGGTAGAAGTGACGACCCGCAATGTTTTGACGTTTTTCATGAACGTGACATGCGTGAACTCAGCGTCGGCTTAGGCAACGCTATTGCAATGTCAGAACAGGTACTAGTTAATGATAATAGCATGGAATCGTTTAAAGCTCAAGTGAAGAAGTATTTGGAGTGGACTGAGGAGAAATGGAAAAAGTAACTGTCCACGTTGAAGCAGACGTTAACCCAACAGAGGATGAAGAGCAAGTAAAAAAAGCCATCAACAACATTCTCGGCAACCCAACTTTTACGTCTGAACCAGCTTTTCAAGGAATCCTTCTAAAAGCTGACGCACAAGGACAAGAATCCCTAACAAAATTCCGCAACCTTCTACGCAACGACCGCATACGGGACGCTGCAAGAAAACTGCTCAACCGTGCAGTAAGAGAAAACAAAATCAGTTTCTACCTAAACAAGCAAGTCGCCTGCGCAGGGCACATCAGTTTTTCTGAAGAATCATCAGAATCACCCTTAGGCCCCATCCGCGTAATCATACAAACCGAAGACCCACACGGACTCGTTGGGTGGCTTGCAGAAAAAACAGAAAAATAGTGAGATGAAAAGTGGCTGAACGGGCTTATGTAACCAAAACAGGCGCAGTACTGCTAGGCGACAGCGTAGCATGCGACGCCTTTGACCCCAACAGGCCACTACGAATAGTTACGCACGCTCACGCAGACCATCTCGGCGGGTTACGCAAAAGCATCAAATGCTGTGAAAAAGTCATCATGACCCCCGCCACAAGGGACCTCGCAACAATCCTTAATCCAACTTTTAAACTCCATAATGATAACGTGCTGCCGCTTGAATACGGCAAACCCCTCAAGTACGGCGACGAAACTATTACGCTCCTCAAAGCCGACCACATAATGGGCGCCTCACAAGTGCTCGTAGAAGACGCTGGCGGTATCAGAATCGCTTACAGTGGTGACTTCAAACTTGAAGAAACCCCAGTAGTGGATTGCGACGTCCTCGTAGTAGAAGCAACCTACGGCACTCCTTCATGCAGACGCAATTTTGATGTTGATGTGAAGGAACTGTTGGTTTCCATGATTGAACGGCGGCTTCGAGGAGGCACTGTTTACGTTTTTGGGTTCTATGGCAAACTGCAGGAAGTTATGCAGATGCTACGAAAAGCTGACGTAGAAGTTCCATTCGTTATGCCTGACCGGGTGCATGAAGTTTCCAAAGTTTGTCAGACGCACGGCATGAATTTGGGGTGCTTATCCTTGGACACAAGCAAGGAAGGTCAAGAACTCCTCAACGGCAACCTGCCATGCGTCGCATTCTATCACACTAACTCACGGTTCCAAGTTGGCCTAAAAAACGCCCGCATCTGTGTCAGCGGCTGGGAATTCCAAAACCCGTGCAGGCAAATCGGCGACCGCGAATTTCTCGTAGCCCTAAGCGATCACTCAGACTTTGACAGCCTAATCGAATACGTAAAGCAATCTAAAGCAAAACAAGTTATAACTGACAATTACCGGGCAAGTCACGGAAAAGTGTTGGCGGATGAAATAATAAAAAGGCTGGGCGTATCCGCTTGTGCTCAGCCGTTAGGGAAGGGTCAAACAACCCTCGGATAGCCTTAAGGCTTGTTTTTGAAGATTAAAGCGCCGTCTTTTTCGTCCACGACAATGGTTGCGTTT
>JAWRIR010000081.1:0-12339 GCA_040268405.1 Thermoproteota archaeon
TGGGTAAATTCTGCTAATCCAGTATTTGGCAATAACAGTGGATGAAAGATAATTGTTTAAGCCTTGTAGTGAGTAGCTCATGTTGCTGTTTTCTTTTACACGCCAGTCTTCAACCTCAAGGTACTGGTCGACAAGGTCGGCGCTGCTTAAGAGTGCGGCGAGTTCACGCATGTCGTTGTGCTGTTTACGGTACAGAATGTAGGCTTTAGCGGTGGAGGCGTGACCGTTCTCGATTAACTGCTTTTCAACAAGGTCTTGTACTTCTTCAACGGTAGGGACTCCGTCGTCGCCGTACTGCTTGTTAAGTTTGGCTACTACTTCCTCGCAGATGCGTTTAGCCTGTTCTTTATCTTTTCCACCAACAGCTTTTGCAGCTTTCCAAATGGCTTGTGTAATACGATCTGGGTCAAAGGGTTCTAATTTACTATCACGTTTTAGTACAAACTTCATTGTTTCTTCACTTCCATAAGTAAACGCCCGAAATCTTCGGGTTCTTCAAACTTTTTGTAAACAGAAGCAAAACGGATGTAGGCGATGCGGTCCACCGTTTTGAGGTATTTCATTATTAAGTCGCCGATTTCTTGGGAGGAAACTTCCTCGGCGCCTTTCATCATTAGGTCTTGCCGTACATGTCCTGCTAACTCGTTGATTTGAGTCATTGTTACTGGCCGTTTTTCACACGCTTTCTGCAAGCCACGGATTATCTTGTTAGCGTCGAAGCGTTCAAGTTTGCCATCTTTTTTGCGCACCATCAACTCTATTGTTTCCACGTACTCGTAGGTTGTGAAACGTTTGCCGCAGTTGACGCATTCTTTTCGTCGGCGCGTAGTGTTATCTGGGGAATCGCGTGTTTCTAAGGTTTTGAAGTTTTCAGAGCCACAGTAAGGACATTTCATAATTTTTCACTCTGTAGTGCCGACAAGCTTACATGATACACTACAGTTAGCGCGTATTTAAGCCGTTTTCACATCAAACGTAAAAATATTGTGAATTCCAAATCTGAATCTCCGTGAAAAATATACACTTTCGCCGAAAACAAAAAACCAAAAAAGGGCTTGTTTTAGTCAAAAAACCCTATATACCCAAGTTGGTTGTGGGCTTAAAATTTTAGGATAAAAAACGACCTAAACTTCCTTCGCAGGCTTCACAATCAAGTAGCCCTTATCAATCAACCAATGATGAAACTGATAAGTAGTGTACAAACAGCCCCCGCCGCATTTTTTGCGGATTTTTTCATATTCTTCAGAGCCTTCCTTCTGCTTATTAAGCTCCATCTGAACAGGACATTTAACGTCGTTACAGTATTCTCGGCGTTTATACTCAATAAAACCTTCCAACGTCATTTTGCATCGCTTGGGCTAATCATCAACTCGAAATATAAGGTTTATTTGATTATTTCTGCAGCAGGGTTTAGTTTTCGTTTTATGTTGTCTTTATACAGTCACATATTTAGAAAAACTTGGTCTGGCATAGTTACTCATGAAGGAACCATGAGCTAACGGCTTTTCAAGTTAGCAATACCCCGTCGTGTGAAGGTGAAAAATTGGAAAACGAGATAGTTAGACCTGAGGGTTTTGGACAACAACTTCTAAGTGGATTATATAATCAGATGAGGAAAATCTTAGATTCCTCGGGTCAACCTGTTTTTATCTATTTAGACGATAATCAGAAAGTTTGTAATCAGCGGTTTGCTGACTTTTTAGGGTACAGTTCGCCACAGGAGTGGTCTAAAACTTCTGGTTTTCTTGAAACTTTTGTTGATGACGAAGCAAGCAGAAACGCTTTCATGACCGCTTATTGGAGTGCCATCAATAACATGAATGCCTCCTCGGTGGATATAACTTGGAGACGGAAAGATTACAAGAAAATAAAGTCAACAATGCTTATTTTGCCAATGACATATGAAGGACACATTTTATCGGTTCACTTCATAATTAGAACTCAATAATCATTGTTTTACAGTTTGTTTTTCAAAAATAGCTTTTGTTTTAAGAGAAAAACTAGTACATTTGTTTACAAATAACGTTAAAAACCAGAAATGCTAAATGAAATGTCAGAAGGCTGTCACTGTTGAAGTTCAAACAAGCAACTATAGGGTTAATGTTGATTTTACTTATCGGAGGATACTTCGCCATTTCTCTGTATCAACAGGAACCTTGTCATTTCACCCTTTCATCTCAGGGTCATGACTTGCAAATCACAAGCTTCACCAACCTTCAATCGCTAACCACAAGCATAACGCCTCTCATGGCTATTCCGGCATTTAGTGTTTACACGCCGGAGGTAAGCCAACCTTCGCCTTCAAACTCGACACGCATGCAAATCTACAACTACATTAATGCAAACCCCGGCGTACAATTCAGGGCTATCTGTGCAGGCTTGACTATTCCAGTAGGTTTAGCTCAATACCACTTAGGGGTACTCGTAAAGTCGGGGCTTGTATCGTTTGTCCGCGACGGAAAATACAAACGGTTCTTTGTCTCAAAGAAATTCGACAAAAAACAGATTGCCGCAATCACAATGCTACGACATAAAACAGCTAAACGCATCTTCGAAGTTTTGTTAAACAAAAAACAGCTCTCTCACGGCAAACTCGCTGATGAACTTTGCATTTCCTCTCAAGCGTTGACATGGCAGATGAAGTCTCTGAAAAGCACAAAATTCGTGTTGCAAGTTAACGATGGCTTAAAGACCGTTTATTCAATTGACGAATCCTCCTTGAGGCTGCTGGAAACATCTTTAGCCGTCATAAACTAACTTTTTTTGGGTTTACTTTTTTAGTTTCAAATCCGTGAATTTAGGTATGCGTAAGGTGTATCTTTTAGGTGGAGAAAGCATCCGTAAACGTGACGGCGAAACGGTTAATGAGCAAGCTTTTAGTGACGCCGGCGGGTCACCTGACGTTTTAGTGTTTTCATGGGCAAGAGCAAATTTTGACCGGCTGTATCAACGGCAAAAAATGGTTTTCAATTACTTGCGTTACTTGGGTGCTCGAAATGTGACTGTCATTGACTACTCAACCCCTCAGGAAGAATTGAAAGAAAAAATCAGCCAAACCGACCTGATTTACCTAACTGGCGGGAGTCCAAGCATTCTAGTTGAACGCTTCAAACGTACAGGCGTTGATGTTTTGCTGAAAGATTTTGACGGTGTGGTTGTTGGTAGAAGTGCTGGAGCGGTGGCTCTCTGTAAGAAATGCGTTGTCACCATCAGGTCCACTAAGCAGGTTAAGGTTGTTGATGGCTTAGGTTTGATTGACGTAATTATGAAGGCTCATTACACTGGCAAAAAAGATGAACCTTTGAAAAAGCTTTCAATTGATGGACGGATTTTTGCTGTTCCAAGTGGCTCCGCATTAGTTTACAGTCAGGGTGATTTGTCTTGTATTAATCCTGTTTTTCTTTTTGAAAATGGTGAACGCCAAAAAATGAGTAACTGCATAACCTAACTTGCATTGTGAATTTAGCTGAAGTATCCTTTAACGTAAAGCTTAGCCTTAACAATGTACGGCGTTAACACAACAGTAAGCATCGTTCCCAGCGTAGCAAGCACGATTATGTCTCCGAAAACCCAACCAAAGAAAACTGTGGAAAACGCCTCAACTGGAACACTGCCAAACAAGACAAGCGCGCCAACACCAAACAACCCCGACACTAAACTTGCCGCAAAGACACCTACTGCAAGCCAAGTAAACCAGGATTTATGCTTCTCAAAAACTGCTTGAATAACAAGGAGTGCAATTGCTACGATAAATGTGCCTATGAAGGCTGTTCTGGCAGAATTTGTTAGTGCCCATGCTGAAACAATCAAGTTAACGATTAGTAGTGCGTTTATGCTGTAGGTGATTTTGGGTCGATTCAATTTTATGGATGGTTTGCTTTTTAGTGACCTGAAAACAAGTAGAGGTACAAAGCCTTCAAAAAAGTCTGCTAAAGCCCAAACCAGAACAAAATCTAACGAGTACCCAACAAACAGTCCCATGAAAACGCAGCTTAAATATCCTGCAAGACAACCCCAAATGCCAAACCACAACGCTAACGGCACGTAAATCGCTGCAGCGATATAAAGTCCAGAAACCCCTGAAACAGGTGAGCCTTCTGTTGGAGCTTGAACAACCGCCCACATGGCTAAAACAGTACAAATTATTGTTGCAACGGCAAAAACTGCTGGCTGTTTCCAGGTTACGCCCTTTTTGTTGCGAGGCTGCTCGGTTGTTTGCATGAAACGGGAGTAAACTTTTTCGCATATAAATCTTAGCTGGGATAAAGCCCTGTCTCTTTTTTGTTTTAAGTTGTTTTTTGTTGATGAATTTGTTTTTTTGGTTTTTGGTTCGTCATGAATAGAGATTAAAAATTATCAATTTTTAAAAAAGTGGTGTTTAACGTTTGATAAAGCGTTATGATGCATATTGAATTGAAATAGGTTTTGAAAGCTTTTTCCATTTTTTACATAAAAAGCTAAAAAATTATGAAATTACTTGAAGTTTTTTTATAGGTGTGTGTGTATTGGGTTGATTGGTAGCTTGTTTTCCTTATAAATGAACGGTTGTACATGTAATCTGATGTATTGTTAAATTATTTAACTCGGAAGTTGCCTTAATGTATTTTTTATAGGGGAATGCAATGGCGAAAACGGCCGTAATCGAAATAACTTTGGTTAAAGAATCTGCCGATATTATGAATGATAACTTGGAAAAAGAACTTTATGATTATCTTGACAAGTGCCCGTTAAAGCTGCCTTGGCAAGATGAAGTTAAGAAAATCGAAATAAAATAATTATTTTTTTCAAAACTTCTTTTTTAAAAGTCTCGCCTTAGGGCCTTAAGGTTATTGCGGTTTTAGTACGTTCGCCATGAACCCTTCAATTTGATGATTCTCTTTTAGAATTATTTCGATTGTTGCATTCCCCTTCTCTGTAAGCTTGTAGGTTCTTCTTCTTTCTTCGCCTGAACCTTCTATTAACTGCTTACGTTCTAACGCATAAAGCAATGAGTACACGGTACCTGCACTGATAAGCATGTTAAAACGCTTGTTAATGTAGGCTATAAAATCGTAACCGCTTAATGATTCTGTTTTCAATTTTGCCATTATGACTACGTCTAAAAAGCTCTTGATGACTCGTTCGTTTAGTTCGTCAAGTATTTTGGACTCTGAAACGTTATGTGCTGACATAAAACTTGCTTCCTTTGCTCCTTTCTTTGTATTCATAGTTTGAATGCGAATGGTCTTTTGTTATGCACTGTAAGCGCCTCGGATTTAAAGATTGCTTGGTAATGGGATTATTCTGGAAGTTGAAATGTTGTCATAACTGTTAAGAAAGGCATCTTATTATATAAAGAATGGAAAAAAACATTCGTAAATAGTGAAAAATGCTAAAAAAAGTCTAAAATTTTTGAAAATTTTTTCTAAAATACCCGTAAACTTTTTGGGCAAAAATCAAAACCTCAAAAATAAGTAAAGTAGCGATGGACCACTGCAGTTTGACGCCCAGACTCCGCCTCAGACTTCCGGACCCTACACTCATACCCGCGCCCCCTTGAGCGCATAACGTCCAAACTTAGGTTGCTCTCTCCCGAGCCTAGCCGGGTTCGCCTGGTAGACAACGAAATAGCTCCCCTACGGAAGCCACCCATTGACCGCCAGCCCCAAAGGACGGATACTCAACGTTTCGGAAAGGGAAACTAAAGCGGCCTTTGACGCCTCATCCGCAGATGTCAGCCCGTCATGTAGAGGATTTACGGAAATAATGGACCCCTGACCCACCGCCTAAGATCCATCGCCGCTGATAGATGGTTTAACCGAACTTTAAAACTTTCCCTCGCACTTGGCTAACGTTGTATTGTTAAAGATTGGAAAGGAGTGCTTTTTGGTGTATTTATGGCTAACTTGTGTCTGCCATTAGCCTACAACAAACGTTTTTATCGCCTGTCAAGTCACTGGTTAATGGCTTTTTAAGGAGTAAATTGCTTTGAGACATAGCCGTTTTTTGCCAAAATCTTCTCGTTATATGATTGCAATGCTATCGATAGCTCTGCTTGTTTTTCCGTTTTTCCTCTTCGATGCCGTTACCGCTGCTGACCCGCCTCAACCAACCTACGCCTCTGCCAACATGAATGGAGACCCATCTGAATGGGACTTAAATGTTGGTGGCGACTTTTTTGCCTACATGTTCCGTGCTGGAGACCCCACTAAACCTGTTGAGTCTAATGCGTCATTACGATATGACTGCAACACCGGCATAATGTACGTTTTAGTTATGACGGTTCCCGGTGTTCCTGCTTTGGTCAGTCCAACTGATGCATGGGCTGCAATTAATTCGGTTTCCAACAAAGTCTACACAGGCAATTCTGGAAATGGGTCAACCCCTCCAGCTTTTGTTTGGGTAGGTCAAGGATATGATGGCAATAGTAGTCACGCCCAAGGATATGAAGCCGCATTCAGTATAGCGCCTGGAAACTATACAATAATAATTCACATAGCAGTAGATGATGGGGGTAAACAAACATCCGCAACAACAGGTTTTCCTCAAACTGGTGTTCCGCTTGAAATAATCTGCAATGCTGCTCCCGCAATTGATGTAAACAAAATGATTTCAACAGACAACGCTACCTGGATAGATGCGGACACTCCGCCTGGACTAAGTGTTACTGCTGGTTCAGATGTCTATTATAGTTATAATGTTACCAACACGGGAAATGTTACATTATCTGAAATTGCTCTGACTGATAGCCTATACTTTTTAGGTGCAACACCGCCAGCAACGCTTGCACCCGACGCGTCTTATCTGTTTTATTTGGGGCCAATAACAGCCCAGATAGGACAGCACACCAACACTGCTAACGCAACAGGCACTTTCAATAGCACAAAATACAGTGATGTTGACGATGCCAACTACAATGGAACTGAAGTGACCAATCCAGCTATAACTGTAATAAAGTTTGTTTCATCAGATAACGCTACATGGATGGACGCCAACACTCCGCCAGGATTAATGCTTCCAGCAGGTGATAACGTCTACTACCGATATGTAGTTACAAACGTTGGCAACGTTGAACTATTCAACATTTCCTTAACCGACAATGTTTATAGTTTAAGCGTCACCCCACCAGCATCTCTTCTGCCTAACGCTTCTGTCACCTACTATTATGGTCCAGTCACTGCTTTGGTTGGTCAGCAAACAAACACTGCGACAGCAATAGGGCAATATGACAATTTGAATTACACTGATACTGATGATGCTAATTATTTCGGCTGCGACCCTGGAATCGTGGTTACCAAACTAATTTCAAATGATAACGCGACATGGGTTGATGCAAACTCGCCGCCTGGGCTATTAGTTCTAGCTGGTTCCAAAGTTTACTATCAATACATTGTAAACAACACGGGAAACGTTGAACTGACACACCTGTCATTAACCGACAGTTCGTACACTTTAAGCGTAGTCCCGCCTGCGTCACTTGCTGTTGGTGAAACATTCAGCTACTTCTACGGTCCAGTCACAACTCTAATTGGACAACACACTAACACTGCAACCGCTTCAGGACGCTGCATCAGTGGAACATACTATAATGCTACAGATGATGCTAACTATTTTGGAGCCATACCTTCAATCCAACTTGTCAAATCGATTTCAGTGGACAATTCAACATGGTTTGATGTTACTGCTCCACCAGGAATCACGGTTGCTGAAGGTACAGACGTTTACTTCAAATTCGAAATCACCAACACTGGCAACGTAGACTTAACTAACATAACCTTAACAGATGACACATACACGCTTACTGGCTTGGTTTTGCCCTCAACTCTGTCTCCAGATGAAGTTTTCACATACTATTTAGGTCCAGTAACTGCCCAAATCAATCAACACACAAACAACGCCACAACAACAGGAGTAACTAATAATATAACATACTCCGACAGTCACCTTTCAAACTATTTCGGAACTGGTCCATCAATAAATGTAACCAAATACGTGTCCTCTGACAATGCAACATGGGTCGATGCTAACACTCCACCTGGACTTAACGTGTACGTCGGTTCAAACGTTTACTACAAATACGTGGTAAACAACACCGGCAACGTTGAATTATTCAACATCACCTTAACCGATGACGTGTACACTTTAGGCGCCGCGCCACCGATGTTTTTAGCTGCCAATGAAGAATATACTTTCTATTACGGTCCAGTGACTGCTCTGTCAGGTCAACAGACCAACACTGCCTCAACTACTGGTCAATACTACAACGAAACCTACGCAGATACTGATGACGCAAACTATTATGGTTCAATAGAACCTATCCCCGGTGTAAGCATAGTCAAACAGATTTCAACAGACAACGTCACTTGGGTAGACGCTGACACTCCCCCTGGCTTAGAAGTGCTTGTTGGAACAAACCTCTACTTCAGATACGTCGTAAACAACACTGGAACAGTACCACTTGAGAACCTGACCTTAACAGACAACGTGTACACTTTGGTTCCATCTTTACCTGCAACTTTAGAGCCTAACGAAACATACACCTACTATTACGGTGCAGTTCTATCATTGGAAGGTCAACACACTAACATTGCCACAGCAACAGGAGACTACAACGGATCAACTGTTGACACTACAGACGAGGCTAACTACTTCGGAGTTAACCCATCAATCAATGTTGTTAAACAAATTTCAATTGACAACGTTACATGGGTTGACGCGGATACGCCACCAGGCCTCTATGTTGTAACAGGCTTGAACATCTACTACCGGTTTACCGTAACAAACGATGGCAACGTTGAGTTAGCAAACATCACCCTATCCGATGATACATATGACTTAAGCGGCGCAGTAATCCCATCCACACTGGAACCTGAAGAGTCTTTTGTTTACTACTACGGTCCAGTCACAGCAGTAGAAGGACAACACACCAACGTGGCAACATCAACAGGCGACTATAATGGAACAACATACGACAGCACCAACAGCGCAAACTACTTAGCATCAACAATGCCCTGTCCAGCTATAGATGTCACAAAATGGATTTCTGCAGATAACATGACTTGGGTTGACGCAAACTCTCCGCCTGGCCTTGAAGTTGCTGCTGGTTCAAACGTGTACTTCAAATTTGACATCAACAACACTGGCAACGTTGAGCTTTCAAACATTCTGCTTTGGGATAGCTCCTACATATTAAGTGGTCTTGTTTTGCCTACAACCTTAGCGCCCAACGAGACTTTCACTTACTATTACGGGCCTGCCATAGCTCAAGAATGCCAACAGACCAACTTAGCAATAGCCATTGGAAAATACGGAAACTACAGAGTCTTTGACTTTGACACAGCAAACTACTACGGAATAGCAGCACCTAACCCATCAATATGCATAATCAAATACGTTTCAACCGACAACCGCCACTGGTGTGACGCAAACTCTGCACCAGGCCTAATTGTGCCAGTAAACAGTTCAGTGTACTTCAAGTACATTATTAGAAACACTGGAAACGTGGCACTTAGCAACATAACATTCGTTGACGACCCATTGTATCCAAACCAAACAATCTCTGGAGACCTTGCGCCTGGCGAAACCATAACCATCTACCTTGGAACACTACAAGTAGCTCCATTGCAGAACATGAATGAAGGCACAATTTCAGCAATGTACGACAACGTTGCATACAGTGACAGCGATACTGCATACTATCATGGTTCATTCTGCACTTTCACTGCAAACGAATATCGCGGTAAAGGAACAGCAGGTAGACTGCTTAATTCCTATTTCAGTTCTGCTTTCCCAGATGGAATGCAAATTGGCTACTACGATGACAGCAGTGGACACAGCTACGAATGGACCCGCGTAAGCAGCCTCAAATCGTTCCTTAGATGCACCGGAACCAGTGGACCAATCAACTATGACCGACTCAACCCAACCAACGTTAGATGCGGCGGCGGATCATTAGCTGTTCAAGTTGCAACTCTATCCCTTAACGTTGCTTTAAGCGAAATGAGTGCCAAATGTATGACTCCCGGGTTTGGCGACTTAGTGTACGTTAACAATGGCGATTCACTAAGTGGGCAAACAATATCCCAGATATTAGCAACTGCAAACAACGTTTTAGGTGGTCAACCATTGCCAGACGGTTACACGTACAGTTCATTGAAAATCCTTATTCAACAATTGAACGATGCTTTTGACTGCTGCAAACCTTCACTTTGGGCACAAACATACCTAACAGCAAATCAAATTTTGTAACGAGAGCAAAAAACTCCCTTTTTTCTTTTTTAAAAAAATAAAAAAAGTTATTGCTTTTTTGTGGCTATTTTGAGCGCTTTTGCGGTTGCTTGTAGCTCATCAAGCATAGCAGTGGTGTCTTTGCTGCCTTGAATTATGTTTATGAATGCACTACCTACGATTGCTCCGTCTGCACCTGCTTTAATGACACGTTGCACATGTTCAGGTTTTGAGATGCCAAAGCCAACAGCTAACGCAATTTTGCCTTCAGTAAAAGGTTGAACACGTTGTATTAGCTGGAGTGTTGAGTCTTCTATTGAGGATTTTGCGCCTGTAACGCCGAAACGCGAAACTAAGTACAGAAAGCCCGAGGATGCCGCTACGATTTTGGGTAAACGCTCGTTTGATGTTGATGGAGCTGCAAGAAAGATTGTGTCTAAGCCGTGGGCGTCTGCTGCTTTTTTGAAGTCATCTGCTTCTTCTACTGGCAAGTCAGGCACAATAAACCCGTTAACTTGGTTTGCTTTTGCGGTGTTTAGAAATTTTTCTAAACCGATACGGTACACTGGATTGTAGTATGTCATGATGACGATTGGTATGTCATGTTTGGCTTTGATTTCTTTAGCGATTTCCAGCACCTTTAACGGTGTGGTTCCAGCGTTTAGTGCACGTAAGCTTGCTGCTTGAATGGTTGGTCCATCCGCGATTGGGTCAGAGAATGGCAACCCCAGTTCGAGGATGTCTACGCCACCGCGGATTAAGGCGTCAGCAATCTTGACTGTAGCGTCAGGGGTTGGGTCTCCCGCCATGACGTAGCCAATTAAGCAGCCGTGTCCGTTTGCTTGATTGTTTTGGAAAACTTGTTTTATGCTTTTCATATTTTTGCACCTATGTAATCAGCTATGGTTTCAACGTCTTTGTCGCCGCGTCCTGAGAGGGTGACAATTATGGATTGGTTTTTGTTCATTTTGGGGGCCAGTTTCACCGCGTAAGCTAATGCATGGGATGATTCCAGAGCTGGCAGTATTCCTTCTGTTTTGCAAAGCATCAAAAACGCGTCTACAGCTTCTTTGTCTGTTGCTGAAGCGTACTCGGCACGTTTCATTGTTTTTAGGAAGGAGTGTTCAGGTCCAACTCCCGGGTAATCAAGTCCTGCGGAGATGCTTGTTGTGTTTCTGATTTGCCCGTTATCATCTTGCAGGATGTATGTATGCATGCCATGGAAGACTCCCTCGTAGCCTGCTGAGATTGTGGCTGCGTGTTTGCCTGTCTCTACGCCTTCGCCTGCTGCTTCTACACCATAAAGCTTGACTTCTAAATCGTCCTCGAATGGGTAGAATGTGCCCATAGCGTTGCTTCCGCCCCCTACACAAGCCACAAGTGCGTCTGGCAAGCGATCTTCTTTTTGATGGAATTGTTGCTTGATTTCTTTTCCTATCACACTTTGGAAGTCTCGGACCATCATTGGGTAAGGGTGTGGTCCCATTGTGGTGCCGATGAGGTAATATGTCGTTTCAACGTTTGTTGCCCAATCCCTGAAAGCCTCATTAATTGAGTCTTTAAGCGTTTTTGAACCAGCCTCAACAGGATGCACTTGTGCATCTAAGAGTTTCATGCGGAAAACGTTGAGTCTTTGGCGTTCGCAGTCTTCGGTTCCCATGTAGATTTCTGCTTTTAAGCCTAAAGCGGCGCAAGCGATGGCTGTGGCTACGCCGTGTTGCCCTGCTCCAGTTTCAGCGATGACACGAGTTTTGCCCATACGTTTAGCAAGCAGTGCTTGTCCGAGGGTGTTGTTGATTTTGTGTGCTCCGCCGTGTGCAAGGTCTTCGCGTTTTAGGTAAATTTTTGCTCCGCCCAGTTTCCGTGTAAGGTTTTCTGCAAGATAGAGCGGTGTTGGTCTGCCCACGAAGTCGGCGAGGTAATAGTCAAGTTGTTTTTGGAATTCTGGATCCTTTTTAGCTTGGTCATAAGCGGCTTCCAACTCGTTAACTGCTTCCATTAGGATTTCTGGAACGTATCTGCCGCCGAATTTTCCATATTTCCCGTCTACTGGGTAATTGCTTATTTTCATGCGTTTACAAACTCCCTAACTTTTTCTTCAACATTTTCTGTTAACATTATGCTTGAGCCGAT
>JAWRIR010000082.1:0-22360 GCA_040268405.1 Thermoproteota archaeon
TTATCATGTCAAGGAAAACTTGGATTCTTGCTTGATTTAGTGGTCTGGCGTAGGAGACGGCTGTGCTGTGTTGGAACGCGGCGGTGTAGGTGTCGTATTTTTGCCATGCAATCCAGCCTTCACGGCTAGTGTTGCGGTTGCGGTAAAGCGTTTCCCGTATGATAAGGTGCTGTATCTGTTTTGGATTACGAAGTAGCCACACTATTCCCATAAGGTGGTTTTTGATGCCGCTTGACATTGGCTTCTAATTGACTGTTCACTGCAATTTAAGTATTACAGCACGATAGCGGAACATGCAAAAACACTTCGAAGTAGCAGAAGAATTGGAATTCTTGCTTTTTTACCGTTTTTTAAATGGAAACGTTCATTTCAAAAACCTATATTAATCAAAGTATCCAATCTATCAAGCTAACTAGAGATAGGGGAAAAAAATTTGAAGTCTCACGTAACATTCGTTAATCCACCTTATCCACCAAACGCGCACCAGCATCCACCTTTCATTCCATTAGGCATCGGCTATTTGGCTGCTGTCCTAGAAAAAGCTGGCTATCAAGTAGACGTTATTGATTGCCAAGCAATGAAACTTACTTTAGAACAATTCCGTGACGAATTAGCCAAACGTAACCCTGACGTTGTAGGCCTATCTGCAACCACGCTTATTTATAAGTCAGGCGCTGAATGTGCAAAAATCGCTAAACAAGTAAATCCAAAATGTATCACTATGATGGGCGGCTCACATGTTTCCTTCTGGGATGAGAACGCTCTAAAAGAGTACCCTGAACTTGACATTATCGTCCGTAAAGAAGGCGAGAACACTCTTGTTGAATTAATGGAACGAATCGAGGCAGGAAAACCCTACTACGACGTTGTAGGCACCACCTGCAGAAACGGCGACCAAATAGTCAAAAACCCAGACCGCCCCTACATCCAAGACCTCGACTCCCTACCTTTCCCAGCACACCACCTATTCCCACTTGACTACCTAAACAAGTTCGGCGTAATCATATTCCCAGTCTACACCAGCCGAGGCTGCACTTTCTGGTGCAACTTCTGCTCAGCCGTCCGCATGTTCGGCAGAGGCTACCGCATGAGAAGCCCCAAAAACGTCGTCGACGAGCTTGAACATTTAGTGAAAGACTTTGGTGCACAACAATTCACTTTCTACGATGACGCTTTCAGCGTTGACCAGAACCGTGTACGCGAAATTTGCCGACTCATCAAAGAACGCGGCTTAAAGATTAAATGGGACTGCGAAACCCGCGTAGACATGGTTGACCGTGAACTGCTGCAAACTATGAAGGATGCAGGCTGCATTGCAGTTTGGTTTGGCGTGGAAGCTGGTTCACAAATGGTTATTGACGCCATGGGCAAAGGTTACAAGCTTGAAACCATCAAAAAATCATTCAAACTTGCACAAGACCTTGGCTTAATGACTGTCGCAAGTGTAGTTCTCGGGTTCCCCGAAGAAACCCCAGAGACATTACGTGAAACTACTAAATTCATTGAACAACTCAACCCCGACGATGTCGGCTACTACATTGCTACACCTTACCCTGGAACTCCAATGCATGAACTAGTAGTAAAGAAGGGCTGGCTAAAAATCACCGATTTCAACCATTACGACACTGCACAGCCAATATTTGAAACACCCTACATCAGCTCCAAACAGCTTGTAGAAATGCGTGAAAAAGCCTTCCAAAGCTTCTACCTCCGACCAAGCTACATTTGGAAGATGTGGCGAAAAGGCGGCGTCTACGGAAAATCAGCCACAAGAACCGCACTAGCGCACCTTCGCAGAAAAATCAAGGCAGCCGTATAGGCTCTTTTTTCCTTTTTCCTATTTGATGGTGTAAAAATATAATGGGTACAACTGCAAAAGTCGCATTGGTTAATCCTCCCGCGTTACAAGGCGTTTTTCATCATCATCCCTACTTGCCAATGGGTTTAGCGTACATTGCAGCTGTACTTGAAGAGAAAGGCAACCAAGTAACAGTTTTTGATTGCATAGCAGAAGGCATAGATCAAGACCACCTAAAACACAAGCTTTCTGAATTTAATCCAGATGTAGTCGGCATAAGTTCCATGACTCCCATGGCGCTTTCAACAATGATGGCTGCAAAAGGCGCAAAAGAAGCCTGCCCAAACGCCACCGTCGTCTTAGGCGGTCCACATGCTACTTTCATGGACAAAGAAATCCTCGCCAATGAACCAGCCGTTGACGTGATTGTCCGCGGCGAAGGCGAAGTAACCCTTGCAGAATTAACCCAACGAATCGTAAACGGAGTTGGCTTAAACTCTGCAGACGGCATTACTTATCGTCACCAAGGACAAATCGTCCAAAACCCTGACAGGCCATTCATTCAGAACCTTGATGAGTTGCCATTTCCAGCCTACAAGCACTTTCCGCTCGAAAAATATCGTCTATTCGGCAAACTTTTCTTTCCAGTAATCACCAGCCGCGGTTGCCCATTTCAATGCAACTTCTGCACTACCAGCCGCATCTTGGGCAAACAGTACCGAGTCCGCAGCCCCCAAAACATCGGTCACGAACTTGAACTGCTCAAACGCGAATACGGCGCAGACTCCTTTACCTTCTACGATGACACCTTAACCCTTGACAAGAAACGCCTATACGACATATGTGACGAAATAAAAAGCAGAAAACTCAATATTCCATGGGATTGCCAAACCCGTGTAGACCAAATCAGCGAAGAAATGTTTGCCAAAATGAAAGCTACCAACTGTCAACAAGTCTTCTTTGGTGCAGAATCAGGCTGCCAAAGTGTGCTTAAAGCTGTAAACAAACGCACCACTGTTGAGCAAAACGAAGCCGCAATTAAGATGGCAAAGAAAGCCGGATTATTCGTTGCAATCTCAATTATCCTTGGTTATCCGGGTGAAACAGCGGAGATGCGTAAAGAAACCTTCGATTTTCTGCGGCGTGCTGAACCAGACGACGTGTACCTATGCATCGCAACGCCTTATCCGGGAACTGAACTTCGCAGAGAAGTTGAACGTCTCGGCTACAAGATGTCCCCTGACTGGAGTCGCTACGACACCACAACGCCAGTCTTCGAAAACCCCTTGCTACCCGACGAAGAAGCCCTGCAGCTACGTAAACAGTTCTACGACAGTTTCTACTCACCAAAATACGCATTACGCCACATGTTTAAACGCAACTTTTACAGTCGGGTAATGTCCCGTGTAGCAATTAACCACCTGATTTGGCGCATAAAAGGCCGCTAAATTGCAGTCTGCTCTTCTCCCAAAATCCTTTTAGTTTTCCAGTTTTGGCAAAAGTTTTTCAGACGCAAATAGCCTATCTTCGGCTTAAGAGATGCCGTTAGATGCGTGTTTGCCTCATTAACCCGCCCAGAATCCAGCCGAAAGCTTGGGGAAAACCCAGCGTTTACCAACCCATGGACCTAGCCTACATTGCAGCCGTGCTCGAACAGAAACACGAAATTCTAGTAATTGATGTCCCAAATGAGGGTTGGGAACTGCTGGAGGAGATTGAAGGCGGAAAATACCGTCAAGGCTTGCCAAATTCTGAAATTGCTGCTCGAATCAAACGGTTTGAGCCTAAACTAGTGGTTATGGCTATTCCGTATTCGGGTTGGGCTAGCTCGGCTTTTACGGTTGCCAAAACCGTCAAGGATGTTGACAGACGCATCAAGATTGCACTTACGGGATTGCACCCGTCCTCGCGTCCCAACGAGTGCCTAATGGAGCCTAACGTGGATTTTGTTGTGATTGGCGAGCAAGAAATGACTACACTTGAACTTGCTGACACCTTAGAAAAAGGCGCTGTTGAGGATTTGAAGAACGTTAAAGGCTTAGGCTTCCTTGAAAACGGCAAAGTCATAATTACTGAGCCAAGACCTGTGATTGACGACTTGGACTCCATGCCCTTTCCAGCGCGTCACCTGTTGCCTATGAAAGAGTTTTTTGAAGCAGCCAGAAAAATCCCCATAAGCGGCAACCTCAAAAAACCATCCATCCGCATGCTAACAACCCGTGGCTGCCCATACGGCTGCATCTTCTGCTCAAACCACATCGTTATGGGACGCAAATGGCGGGCACGCAGCGCCGAAAACGTCGTTGCTGAAATAGAACAAATCGTCAAAACCTACGGGGTTCACCAAATCGACTTCCTTGATGACAACATCGCGTTTAACCGGGAACGGCTTGTTAAAATCTGTAATATGTTAATCGAGAAGCGGCTTAAAGTTGAATGGTGCACTCCCAACGGTGTCCGTGCTGACGCTTTAGACCCCGAACTGTTGGCGTTGATGCGTAAAGCTGGTTGCCAAAAGATTTTGATTGCCCCCGAATCAGGAGTGCAGCGCATCGTGGATGATGTGATTAAGAAGAAGCAGAGTTTGCAGCGTGTGGAAGAGGCTGTTAGTGCTGCTCATAAGGTTGGCATTAAAGTTGGGTGCTTCTTTATTTTGGGTATGATTGGGGAAACCAAAGAAGACATAATGGAAACCATAAAGTTCGCTCATAAACTGCGTCATCTTGGTGCTGAGTACTTTTACTTCAGTTACGCTACGCCCTTGTACGGCACAGAACTTTACAAGCTGGCTAAAGAGGGTAACTATTTAACAAGTGACTTTAGCGACGACGCATTATCTGCTGTGCAGCCTCTAATTGAGACTCCAGAATTCACAGCTGATGACCTGCGGTGTCTTGCTGCAGAAGCTAACTTGGTGAATCCAACGATGACTCGTGACCGTGTACTACGCGCTATTCGTGACCCTAAGAAGGCTATTGAAATCTTGATTTTCCGAAGCAGAGTGAACAAAAAAGCAACTTAGAATTTGTTTTTCTGTTCACACTGTTACGGTTTCTAAGAGTTTTTCGGGCTCGAATGGTTTGGCGATGAATCCTTTAGCGCCCAACTGTATCGATTTGTTGATTAGGCTTTTTTGATTTAAGGCGCTGAGAACAATTATTTTGGCGTCAGAATCAAAAGTTAAGATTTCTTTTAACGCGTCAATTCCAGTGTCAGCTGCGTCTTTTTGTTTAAGAACGATGTCCAGTAGTACAATGTCTGGACGCAACTTTTTGTATTGGTTGACTGCTTCTTCTGCGTTGGTTGCTTCACCAACAACGTTGTGTCCTGCACTTGTTAGAATGATTTTTAGCATGTCTTTGATGTAGTCTGAGTCATCTACCAAGAGAATGCTGACCAATTTTTTCTCACTGAGTCAAGGTTATTTGTTTTCAATATAAAATAGTTTATGAATCAGTGATATTCATTATTTTATAAAAATAATGTTGCAAATGATTCTGCAATAGTTGGACTTGCTAATTAAATAAGCGTGGGTTTTGGAAGAAGTTATTTGGTTTGTAGGTTCGCCTTTTTGATTAAGTAGTACCCTTTAGTGTTCTTCCATTCGGTTTTGGCTTTTTCTACGGCGATTTTTTTCTTGTAAATCGGGCAATCCACGACGAGTGTATGGTATTCTCCCCATTCGCCGATTGGGTTAATTTTTTTCTCAGCAACCCGCTGCTTAATTTCGTCCAAAATATCTCTGTCAATTACTTTGCCAAGCCAATCCTTATTCGCGCCAAGTGCAGTGTCGACTTCTATGACTAAGCATTTGAAGCCAAGTTGATACATCTCTTCAAGCCCACCAATAGGGTCTTTGCCAAACAGAGGCGCGTACTGTTTGACACCGATTGGATCCAAAATCCCCTTGTAATAGTCTAAATGTTCGGGTGTGGTGGTTACTCCTGAAACCAGCATGTCCGCACCCAACTTGTGCAATGCTTTGCCGACGTCTTGGGGTTTTTTGCCGACAACAATGGCTGGGATGCCTGTTGCTTCAGAAATAAGCTCAATCATGCGTTTGTTTTCAAGGTGGGCTTTGCCGCCTGTTTGAATGAACATTAAGTGTTTAACGTTTAAGCCTTCTTTAAGCGCCGAATACAGGGCGTATACGGAGTCTTTTCCGCCTGAAAGTGAAACAACCACGTGGTCTGCCATCAAGATGCACCCTAAAGTTTGATTAGCTGTCTTATTGTTTTTTGGAAAATAAAAACCTACACCCATTAAAGCCTCTTGCCTGTGTTAAGCGAGTTTTTGCAGTTTTCGATTTTTCAACATACTAATGAGCGGTTTTTCAACCAATACGACCTACCCCTCTTAGTGTTTTTGAAAAAGAGAAGTGTTTACTAACTTTAGTAAACAAACCTTTACGACTACCCTTTTATTCCCAAATTTTCGCTAAAACTAAGTATGCGCAACACAAGCAAAACACTCGCACTACTACTAACACTAACTATCATATTGTCAGGCTTAACTTTGCTGACTACAAAACCTGCAAACGCCCAAACAGTGCCATCTGTGCCTGAATTCACTGCAAAACTTGTTATCCAATCTTATGACACGCCTGCAACAACTCCAACCTACACAATAGACCCCTATTCAGGCGAACAAAAGCAAGTTTATCCAGGCTCTCCAAGTTACCATGTTGAAAACAAATGGATAGAACTTGCCATTAAAAATCAACCGTTCACCCCTTACAATGATTCAGAAGGCAGACAAGTCAGTTTGTATTATAACATTAGGTACAAGGGACATTTTGGATCTGACTGGTCATACGACCCCTTTAAACCCGACGGGGTATCTTCGAAATCCTACGGCGGAATCGATATGACTTATCTTGTTCCTTATACGCCCTCAAACTCTGAATACACCAAAATAACCTACAATTTAGGCACATCAGGTATTCCAACTTACGGGGAACTAGATTTTCAAGTACAAACACAAATAGGCTACATCCAAACAAGCGGCAACGCTTATACTCAAAGAGTCTTCGGCGCAACCTACAATTTCATTGGAGAATCAAGTAGTTGGAGCCCCACACAAACAGTATCAACAACCGAAACATCTGACCCAAGTCAAACCGCAATAATGTCACCAACGTCCTCGGTCCCCGAATATTCTTGGTGTGCAATCGTACCCCTGATTCTATCAATGCTCTCTGCGGCGTTAATTTTTAGGCAACGAAAAACCGCAAACAAAAACCCGTAGGTTGACTCTGACCTACCCCCTATAGGTTTCTGCAATGAGTTTCTAATAGGCTCCAAATAGGTTGGTAAAAATTAGATTAAAAAATAAAATTTGGGTTTGATTTAGTACATTGAAACTAAATCGTTTGCGTAAGGCAAGCCTGCTCGGGCACCCATTGCTGTGACGCTTCTTGAAGCTACAAAATTGCCTATTCTGCCGCATTCATAAAGATTGATTTTGTTGTCAAGCAACCCGTAGAGAAAGCCTGCGTTGAAGGCGTCGCCTGCTCCAGTTGTGTCTACTGCTTTAACTGGAAAAGGATCTACCAAAAACTGCTCCTCGCCATCAGTAACATAACAGCCTTTGCTGCCAAGTTTAACGACTACGATTTTTACGCCCATGTCCAAGATGATTTGTGCACCTTTGCGGTAATCCGCTTCGCCCGTTAATTCTTCTAGTTCGATTGCGTTTGGCATGAACACGTATGAGCTTCTAATGAGGGGTTCTATGGCTGCAAAGCCTTTCTGGGCATACAATGCGCCGGGGTCAAAGCTGAGTTTAATGGTGTTGGGTAGCATTCCTGCGAGTTTTTTCTGTGCACGGAACGGTCTTTCGCCAACAAATGAGGACATGTGCAGAATGTTGGTTTGGGCAATGTATTCGAGGTTGATTTCCCGTGATTCGAGTGTGTCGTTTTCGCCTGGGTTAATGTAGAGTGCTCTTGCACCTTTCTTGTCTACGAACCCGAGGCAGACTCCGCTTTTGCCCTTCTTTGAATGAATAATACCCTTAACGTCAACGCCTTCAGTGGTGAAATTGTCGATTTGCAGTTTTCCTTCATGGTCATCCGCAACTTTTCCGACAAAACCCACTTTTTGGCCAAGCCGTGCTAAGCCAACTATGGTGTTTGCCGCTGAACCGCCGCAAGCTTCCGTGTAGCTTTCGATAAAGCTTTCTTCTTCTGGACCAGCTATGCGGTCAACTTTTAGCAGTGTATCAACGTTTAGGGCGCCAAAGCCGATTACGTCAAGTTTACTCATTAAGGTTCAACTCGCTGAATGGGATTTTGTATTGGCCCAGCTTGCCACCGTAATTGCCAGCGCTTATGCGGGTGACGCCTTCGATGCTAAGGACTGATTCGATGCCTGCTTTAAGCGCTTTTTTGACTGCGTCAACGCTTATTCCGTCGATGACGAGTTCGGCAATGTAGTTTACGCCTTCTGGAACAAGGGATTCTTTTCCCAATTTAGCTTTCAATGATGGGCAGTAAACGTGGTTTGTTGTGGGACCGATTTCTGGGAAGCTGGTTTCTGGTTTGGAGCCTGCTGAGCACACGTCAAAGCTGGTGACTATGCCGGGGACGGTGTGCATGGCTGCAAGAGACTTCTTTCCCGCCTCTTTTAGCGCCTGTTTGGTTGTGCACATTACCCAAAAGTTGCCGCCCATAATGCCGCGGGCGTAGCCAATGTAGTGTTCAATGATGAAGTCTGGAACCATCAGGGGTACAACGATGACTTCTCTGCCGTACCGTTGTTCAACCCATTCGTAACCGTCACCGCAGTGACCTACACGCTCCATCATGTCCATTTTGCCTTCAGCATTGGGCAGGGCGTCAAAAACTGCTGTGAATGGTTTAACTAAGATGTCTTGGCGGATTTTGTAAGAAAGCTCTTTTTCAAACTTTTCAAGGCACTTTTCGAAGCCTTTTTTATCGTTTAGTTCTCCCCAAAATTGCAGGATTGCGCCTACTCTGCCGTCGGGGGTTTCTTTTTCGGTTAGGTAGCGTTCTACTCCGCCTTCTGTTCTGCCGATAACGACTGACGGGGTGGCTGTTGAATCGTTTGCTGCAGCAGTTAAAGTTTCCATATCGTCTGCAGTGACGATTACGCGGCTAAAAATTCCCTGAAACGCTTCAACAAAGGTATCATCAATAGTAACTTTCTGGTTCAAATTATCCAAGTCTCCCAATAGCTACGCCGCGAACTTTTTTGCGGAATTCGCTGCTTTCCGTAACTATTGAGTTCATATTTTCGTTTGTAACTATTTGAACTTTAGGCAACACATTCGAGCGTCTAAAGGCTTGTTTAAGCAGTTCAGCATCAACGCCTGTAGCTTCCAACGTGGCTGGGCTCCAAGATTTCACCGCTTTTAACGCTTCGCTTCTGCCTAACCGACAGAATATGTCGGCGATAACCGCTGTTACAAGGTTACTTTCCGACACTACAGCCACGTCAGCGTTCTTAACAGCGTAACTGTTACCGTTAAACGAAACCGCTAAACCCCCATTTTCACGCACCAACTGAAAAGCCTCAACATCAGTGATGCTGTCACCAACATACATTACGCCCTCAAGTGACACGTTAAGACGCTTAACCACGTCACGAATAGACTCAGCTTTTTGTTCCCCTCCGACAGTAACCACGTCTGTTAGGAATTTTCCGACAAACATTTTCGGAATTTCAACCCAAAAAATCTCGTCCAACCGCTTGATTAACGCTTGGTCTTTTGCGTTGAAGTCTTCGAGGCTTTTTGCGTCTGCTGGAATGGTGATTAAGGGCATTTGGCTAATTTCTTGCGCTCTTGCCCTTAGCAAATCCTTTTCTTGGGGTGTTATGGCCGTTTTGTCAAGGCTTACTTTGGTGCAGTACGTGTTTTTGTATGGAAAATCGACTGCTTTGCAGAGCGCTTTAATGTAATGCTCATAGCTGGTGCTGACAATGTAAGCGTCAGCAGCGATTGATTGGATGTGTTTTAGGGTTGCGCGAGTGCCAGCGATTAGTATGATGTTGTCTGCGGAAAAATCTTCCATCTGCTGGTCGGTTACGTCGTAAGCTTTCAAAAACGGCAAAATCAACCGCAAAGTACTGCCCGAATAATACCCAGGTTTACGTAAAACGTCCGCTAAAACGTCATCATACTTGCTGACGTTACAGAAGAAGGTGTCACCGTTTGGAATAAAATTGGCGGCTAACTCGTATGCGTTATCGTTTTTTGAGATTGGTCCTTCACAGTCGGAAACAACGATGCGTTTCACGCTTTTTTCCTCAACTTTTCCATGTGACTAACGCTTTTGGCAATGTGTTGCTGGGTGGCTATGTCGGTTCGGTTCCATAATCCTCCGCCGCTGATGGCTCTGGCGCCTTCTTGACTGATTTGACGTGCCTCTTCGATACTGTCACCGATGCCTAAGATGCCAATTGCGCGTGATTTTAAAGCGTAGTTTTTGCCGTTTCGAATTTCCATTGAACCTGGATAAATTCGCATTTTGCTTCCATATTTTTTGGCTAACTCGTAAGCTTTTGAAAGGTCAACTGGAGTGTCAATGTCGGATTTTGCGACTCTGTCGGGGAAAACGTTCATGTATCCGCCATAATCTGGTGGAACTTTGTAGGTTAAAACCGTTGCTGCTTTCTCTAATCCGACACTTCCCAAGTTGCCCTCAATCATTTTGTAACAGACGTCGACAAAATCGTCTTTGATTATTGGGAAAAGATTGATGCTTTCGGGGTCTCCGGGGCGACTGTTGATTTCTAAAATTTTTGTGCCCTGTCCAGTATGCATAAAAGCCAAGTACAGGGGTACTCCGCGGAGTGCTGTTGAATCGTTGATTTGCCTGCTCCAGCCATCAAACACTTTGTTTGCCAACGCAATCTCGTTTTGATGCTCGGCAGCGGTTAGGAAGGGTAGTTTGTCGCCGACGTCTTTGTATGAGCCCATTCCTCCCGTGTTTGGTCCACGGTCATCGTCGAAAGCACGTTTGTAATCACGCGTTTCAGGTAGTGGAATGAAGTGTTTGCCGTCGCAGAATGCCATGCAGCTGGATTCTTCTCCGGGGACTTTTTCTTCAATGATGACGGCGCTGTATTGGAAGTTGGACATGAAATGTTCAAACAGTTCTTCACGGTTGGCAAAATGGTCGCCCCAAACGCCTACGCCTTTGCCTGCTGCGGGTTTGTCAGGTTTAACTACGGCTTGATTGTCCAGTTCATCCAGCCACTTGTAAACATCCGCCTTAACTGCTGCTGCGTCTTGGTAGTCTTTGGGGTCAAAAATTTTGAACCGCGGATTAGCCTCGGGCGCTATTTCTTCAAAAAGCAGGCGTTGTTTAACCTTGCTTTCTTCGATAGCGTAATCTTTTTTGGGGCAAACAACTGGAATGCCTGTTTCTTTCTCGATAAGGTCTCGTAAACCGTCAATAATTGGTTTTTCTGAGCCTACAATGGCAAAATCGATTTTGTCTTTGTAGGTTTGCGCAAATTTGGATATGTCCTGGATGTTAAGGTTAGGGATGACAACATGTTTTGTTGCATGCTCTGCGTTGAAGGGGTTTAGTTGTTTGTCTGCAATGTAGAATTGTACTTTGTAGTTTTGGCTTCTTGCAAGAGCGTCAACCATAGCAGCTTCTCGTGCACCGTACGAAACGACTAATACGCCTATTGTTTCCATCCAATGACACCGTATGCTTGATAGGAAAGAATGAGAGCTTAATTTGTGTTTTTACCGCTACCCTGCGTTTCTTCAGCTTCGTAGATACGGTTTTTCTCCTCATAACCCTTGAGGAATTTGGCTTTCATTTCGTCAGCCATTTTTTGAGCTAAAGGCGTCGGGTACTCGCCGGTAATACAAGCTAAACACAATTGGTCTTTTGTCTGTTCGGTAGCTTCTACTAGTTTGTCGATTGATTGGTAGCAAACATCGTCTGCGCCGATAATTTTTGCGATTTCATGCGGTCCATTTCTGGAGCCGACAAGCTGCCCATAAGTGGACATGTCGATACCGTAGAAGCATGGACCAATGATTCTTGGGAAAGTCACGAAAACATACACTTTTTTGGCGCCTGACTTGCGCAGTTTATCAATGATGACTTTGGTTGTGTCTCCACGGACGATGCTGTCTTCACAGATAATTACGTTTTTGCCCGCGACTTTGGAGCCTAAAATGTTAATTTTTTTGTCAATGGTTGAGAAACGCTCATTATTTAGCAGGATAAAAGCGCGTTCGGTTACGTAACGGTGCCTTCTTGACGCACGTTCCCAACGCAGCCCTGAAGCTTCATGAACACCCATAGCTGGGTCATCTCCCGTTTCAGGCACTGACATAATAATGTCGCATTCTTTAACAATGTCAGGGTTTTCGTGTACGATGTTTGCTCCGAAAGCTTCTCGGATTTCGTAAACGTATTTGCCGTTAAACTTTGAGTCAGGCCTTGCAAAGTAGGCGTATTCGAAAGCGCAGAATGCAGTTTTTGGTTTTTCAATGATTTGTTGGCGGATAAATCCGTCTTTTGTGGCGATTACAAGTTCGCCTGGGTTTAATTCGAAGTCGCGTTCAAGACTGTTCATGTCTAAACTTACTGTTTCTGATGAAAAAGCCAATGTTTGGTGGTCTTGGCTGTGTCCAGCGCATAATGGTTTGATGCCGTGGGGGTCTTTAAAAGCAAAAAAGGTTCCGTCTTCAAGGATGCCCGTTACGGAGAATGCTCCGTCTAAGCCTTCCATGACTCCACGGACGGCTCCTGCAAGGTCTTTTCCCTCTTTAAATCCGAGGAGCAGTTTGTGGCAGACTATGTCAGAGTCACAATTGTAAATGAAATTGTCAAAATTCTTGTACATTTCATCTTTTAATTCTTGGGTGCTAACGATGTTGCCGTTGAATGATAATGCAAGTTTTATTTTGTCTGTGGCGCCTGTTACGGGTTGTGTTCCTTGAATTATTGATGATTCGTCACATTTTCCTGAGGTCGTGTAGCGGACGTTTCCGATTCCTATTGACCCGGGAAGCCTTCCGAACCATTCGTTGATTGCTTTTGTTTTAATTTTTGGTACAAGATCTAGGTTCTTGTAGGTGAAGAATTGGCCATTGTTATAGGTTAAGAAGCCGTGTGATTGGTGACCTCGATGGTTTTGTGCTCGAAGTCCCCAGTAAACGTATGGAAAGACTGGTTGATTATTGAAGTTTTTTACACCAAATATGCCGCAGCCTATGTTTGGTCCCTCTAAAGCAGTGTAAGTGGAGTGTAGTTGAAAAGGGGTTTATCAGCTTTTAGTACAAATTTGCCTAAAATTCATGGTATTTTTTACATGTCCTGCTAGACACTTGTTGATGTTTGGCGTCGGCTGTTTTTGTTGTGTGTACGGTGGTTTACAGACAAAGATTAAAACTGTTTTTTCGAAGTATATTGTGATTCGAAGAGTTTCGAATTGTTTTCTTCGACAGCCAGTATATTGATTCTTAAGATATATTTTGAAGACTAGAGTTGAATATTGAATCTTACGACAGAAGGGATTTATAAGAAAAAACGCATTCTTGATTCCAAAGATGAGTCGGCGATGAATAAAATGAAAATAACAAATATCAAAATAAAAAACCGAAAAGGCTCAAACTTGCGATTACAAAACCAACGGGCTCATCACCCAACCCTACACCTAGGAGGTGAACGAAGACAATGAACTACAATGCCTTTCAAAGACTAATGAAAAACCGCTATGCACTAAGCACAGTCGTTACCACCTTAATTATCCTGGTAATTTCAGTGCTGCTGGCAAGCGTAGTCACTTACTTCGCCATCAACGTAGTCAGCACCCGTGTCCAAGAAGAAAGCGTAGCCTTAACCAAACAACACCTATACCACAACTCCAGCGCCGAAGCAGGATCACTAAGCTACTCTCAAGCAACACTGATGGTCATCAACACTGGTGGTAGAGACCTAGTAATTGACAAAATAGCAGTTCGAGGCCAAGAATGCAGTTGGAACGACACTGATTCAAACAAGGTTGTATACTATTCCATCACTACTGATTCAGTATCTTCAGATATGAACTATGTGTCAAACTTTGACGCAGAAGGCGACACTTCCGTAACAATGGGCGCCAAAAGCTATACATTCACTCGTGCAAGCAATGACTTAACCCTGAAATCAGGCTACACCATGATGATATACATCGTTAACCCAGACAGCATCACTATCAACGACATTGGCCTAACAGTCAGCATCACACTATACACTGCTCAAGCAATGTACTACAGAGAAACCAACGTGCAAGCAATAACGGTGGATACTACCTAAGCGAAAACTACTTTCGCACAACTTTTCTTTTTTATTTTTTAAATTTTTATGTTGCTTTGTTTTCTGTCTTTTTTATTACGCACAAATTATCATATCCAAAATCTGCGTAACGATGTTTTCAGTGAAATCTCAAATGAGAACCAGAAACATACTAAAGAATCGTTGGGCTCTAAGCACCGTCGTAACAACCTTAATCATCCTAGTAGTATCAGTGCTACTCGCAGGTGTCGTCACCTACTTTGCAATCAACGTCACAAGCACTCGTGTCCAAGAAGAAAGCTTGGCACTAACCAAACAACACGTTTGGTATGACAATGGCACAACACAAGCAGCAATTCTGATCATTAACACTGGCGGTAGAGACGTAGTCTTAGACAAGATATCAGTTCGAGGACAGGCAGTCACATGGGACACTCAAGTAATCTATGGTACAACACAGGACTCTATATCTGCAGACCTTCCATGCAACTCAACAATAGCAGGAGATGACTCGATAACACTCGGCTCAGCCACCATTCCAATGTTCTCTGCATCTGATGACTTAACACTCCGCTCAGGTTACTCAATGATAATCTACATCAGCAGCCCAGACAGCATCACAATCAACGACATTGGCCTAACAGTTGCAATCACAGTCTTCACTTCACAAGCGATGTACTACAAAGAGTGCAACGTTCAAGCCAACTAAATGAGCCAACCATAAAAGAAACCCCCCCACTCTTTTCTTTTATTTTAAACAATTAACTTGTTTCTAAACAATTTTACCCGTTTTACAGTGGCTTGTAGTTATTTTGTTCAGCTTTTTTGTCTCACAATCAAGCTTGTGCAATACTTCTGCTACACACAAACAAACATAATCCAAAATCCATACCTAAAGAATATTCAACGATGGAAAAAGGGATTGGACAGAAATGGAACTAAACCACATATTGCGGAAGCTTTGGCGCTCTAAAAAAGCGTTAGCTATTCCATTGACGTTTCTAATCCTACTTGTTTCCATGATTTGTATGATATCAGTAACTTACTATTTTGCAGTTGAAAAAGTAAACAGCCGCGCATTAATGCTAAAGATTTCCACAGCTAAACAAGACATGTTAACCTTCAGCCAAGAAACCGTTCCACTACTCTGGCAGCCCGGTTCAGCTTGCACTTTTGAATTCAGCGATTCAGGCGGAAAACTTTGCGTTCAACCAAACAGCAACGTCTTGACAGTCAACGTTTCAGGCCAAAGCATTTCAAGCGTACTCTTCAACGAAACAGTGGGACAAGTAATCTATGAGTTGCCTTATTCTGGGTCAGCAGACACAGGTGTTTACCTTAAAGGCGATGGCAGATCAATTACCAACCAAAGCGGTTCAGTGCTAACACAGCTGGGCATTGCAAACGGAGAAAATTTCCCTGAGATTCAGTTGCGGTATCGACCAACCGTGTCTTACACTACTTCTGGGTATGAGGCGGGTAAAACAGTCAACAATATCCGAGTTTACATAGTCAACCTGAATGCTTCACAAGAATTTGGTTTGTATGGAAAACTTCCCGTAAAAGCCACCTGCCTTAACACCCAAATATCTGCAACCACATACAACGTAGCTTCTGAGGTTCAAAGCCTAACTTTTACTGCAATATTAAACGGGACAACTGGGCAAGTAACTGTTCCAATAGAGAGCACCGCCTCTGGGGCAGTCATAAACATCCAGTTAGTGCAGTCAAACATTCAAATTGAGAGGTGCCTACGCTAAAATGCCATCTATAGTGCCCTCCTACGTTTACGTGCTTTTTGCCTCAGTTATTGTAGGCACAATAATCATCGGTGCATGCGGCGTTTCAATCCTAGAAATAAAAAACAACGCTGACAAACAACAATTATCCAACATCGCTGAATACGTTACTGCCCAAAGCAACAAGATGATTCTTCAAGCAACCAGAGACAACGCTAACTCTACTGTTTACCTAAACTTGCCAATAAATGTTGGATACCAGAAATACTGGATTCAAATCGAAAATGACACCTCAAAAGCGTGGGTTACCGCAGGTTTTGGCTCAATTCAAACAAGCAGCCAACAAAGAACATACCTGCCTGCAGACGTTTCTGCTTTAGGCGTTTACACAAGCTATTCCCGAATTGCAGTTTTGAAATGCGAAACTGACGGTTCACATGTAACTTTAACAATTAATGGAGAAAACTAGTATGCCGTTTGGAAAAAAGAAGAACGAAGAAGTTGAAGTAAAAGAGAAAATTTCAAGCGAAGACTTAATTGGCTACTTGGGCATTCAAGGCTGCCGCGTCCCCGAAGGGTACGTACAAATTGAAAGTTACCCTCTCAAACCGCCCTTTTCCTATGCTTGGATTTTCCAGGATGAAACTGAAGGCAGTTACTTCTACGTTATTGACGAGTTATCCTTGTCAAAAACTGAACGTGAATGCTACAAAGAGCTAAAGAACATTTTAGAGTACGAACTTAAAGCCCCGCGAGTTGAAGAATCACTCGAGGAATCTTTCCACAGACAACTGCCGGGCATACTAGAAGAGCACGAAACAGTACTTGCTAGCACCGACAGCGTAGGTCTTAAAAAAATCAATTATTATCTCGAACGTGACTTGATTGGTTACGGCAAAATTGACGGTTTAATTAACGACCCCTACATTGAAGATATTAGCTGTTTAGGCGTAAACAAACCCGTTTACCTATGGCATCGAAAGTACGAAAGCGCAAAAACCAACATCATGTACACTGACGAACAAGAACTCGATGACTTCATAACAAGAATAGTTCACCGCCAAGGCAAACACGTCAGCATCGCAAGACCAATCGTAGACATCACATTGCCCGGCAAACACAGACTCGCCGTAGCCTTCGGAAAAGAAACCACTCCCGCAGGCTCAAGCTTTACTATCAGAAAATTCAGGGATGACCCAATAACAATCGTAGACTTAATCATGAACGAAACAATCGACGAAAACATAGGCGCTTACCTGTGGCTGCTTATGGAAAACAAAATGTCTATGATGATTGTAGGACCCACAGGCGCCGGAAAAACCACTGCCCTCAACGCCATAGCTTGCCTTGTTAAGCCAGACTTCAAAATCATCTCGGTCGAAGAGGTTTCAGAAATTAACTTGCCTCAAGAAAACTGGGTTTCCACAATTGCTCGACCCGGTTTTGGAGCCGACAGCGAAGGTGAAGTTACACTTTATGACCTTATCAAGTCAGCGGTGCGGCATCGTCCATCCCTTATTGTTGTAGGCGAAATTAGAGGCGAAGAAGCATACGTGCTTTTCCAGGCCTTAGCAACAGGTCACGGCGGCTTATGCACAACTCACGCTGAAGACGTAGAAACCGTAATTCAACGTTTAACCCAACCTCCAATGAACATTCCACAAGGCATTCTCTCATTAATGAACTGTGTCATCGTCGTTAAACAGGTAAAAACACCAAACTATATTGCTCTTGACCGAAAAATCACTGCAAGAAAATTCGTCCGCATATCTGAAATTAACCAAAGCGGCGGCATAGTTGACACCTTCACTTGGAACGCTAACACTGACACTTTCCAACAGAATATTGAAGAAAGCTATTTGCTAAACAAAATCGCAAAACACCTTGATGTACCCTACAGCGTGGTTCTTCAGGAAATTGAGCGAAGAAAGCAGATTCTCCTTAAAATGGTTGAGAAAAACCTCCGTGACTTCCGAAGCGTTCACCGTGCATTAAGCAGCGAAATCAACCTTCCCGATACTGAACTCGCAGAAAAAGCCAAGGAGCACTAATCATGGCTATGCCTAAAGCTCCACCCACCAACGCTTTTGGAAGATTAATCGCTAAATTGTCTAAGGCTACAAGTGAAGAAAGAGAAAACATAGAGCATGAACTACCCTTCGTAGTCATGATTTTCACTTTGTTAGCCGCCAGCGGCGTGTCACCTTATGACAGCTGGAAAAAACTGCGCAAACTATCCTTTTTGCCTACTTTTAAAAAGGAAGCCGACGAGATAGTGCGGCAGGTTGAAGTTTTAGGCAAAGACCCCCTGACAGTCATGCGTTTGCGGGGAGAACATACGGATTCTAAGCTGTACCGCAACTTTTTGGGCGGCTTCGTGTCCTCGGCGCATAGCGGCGGTAGAATGGTTGATTACCTAAAAAGCGAACTAAAAACAATCTTTGAGCTACGACACGGAGAAATCACGCGTTCGGTTGAAAAGATAGCAACGCTTGTTGAAGCTTACACAGTTATGTTGATTGTTGTGCTTTGCGTCTACATCTTATTCGTGGTTTTCTCTTCAACAAACACTTTAGATGCGTTAGGCGGCATGGCGCTTCCATCGTCAGACCTTATGACTTACCTTATTGCTTTCCTGTTTATGCCTGTACTTTCATGCATATTTATCCTTGTGGCGCATAACATGCAGAAAAGCCCTTTTAGCGACTTAAAAGACCTCTACAAGAAAGCCGTAATCATACTTGCTGTTGCCTCTGCCGTGATTTTAGCTGTAGCCTTTGTTCCCGGCTTAACTGACGCAATACAACCAGCAGCCTTACCTGAAGTAATTACAATAGGTTTAGTAGTGGCTTCGGCGATACCTGCAATTCAGTACCGAAAAATTGCGAGCATCAATTACAACGCAGAAGACGTCATCCCCTATTTCATACGAGACATTACTGAATCCCACAAAATTGGGCTTTCACCAGAAAAAAGCATCATTCAAGCAACCAAACGCAAAAGCTACGGCAACTTCTCCAAGTTTCTTGAACTAATGCGTAGCCAAATCGAATGGGGCGTACCCATCCGTAAAACCTTTACTAACATACGCAAAGAGATTCGCAGCTGGTTTGTTACAATAAACTTTGCAATGATGATCGAAACCATCGAAATCGGCGGTAACTCTGCAGAATCCCTTGAGATTCTGGCTGAATACAGCGAAAAAGAACGCGAACAACAAATTAACAAACGCGGACTGCTAAAACCATACATCTTTTTAGCCTTAATCTGGAGCGTACTAATCGCAGTAACCACAGTCATTGTGTCTTTAACCACCACTATGATGACAGGTATAGCTGGTGCAGGTCTATCAGATGTTGCAAATTATGCGATGCAAGAAAACCTGCGAATATTCTCCGTCGGCATCATATTGCAATGCTGGATTTCAGGCTTCTTCATTGGAAAAATCAGTGAAGGCAACTTTGGCGCAGGCTTTCAATATTCAGCGTTGCTTGGTTTAACAGCATACGTATCATTGGTGTTGTCTCAGCAACTGCTAGGTGGAATGTTTGGATTCGTTCCTGCAGGAGCCTTAGACCCCAACGTAGGAGGCATAGTATAGAAAGTGCCTGCAACCTCTATTGACGGCTTCTTCGCCTGTACCCTGCTTGTTACGGTAGCCCTCATAGTGATGGTTTCTTTTGCTGGGGCAATGCAGACAAACATTGGCAGCCTACAAGGTGTAAACGACCAAAACTACCTGAAAACAACCGCTGAACAATTAGTCTGCAGCGTAGGCTCCCCTGCAAATTGGGGTTCAACTGGCATGGCGCCAACCAGTTTTGGTTTAGCAAAAGAAGCTGGGCAAGCTTACGAGTTGGACATAGACAAAGTCTGCCGATTAAACAGTCAATGCACCAGCACACTGATGTATGACGAGGCTTCAAAAGCAGCAAGACTCTACAACCTTGCTTTTAGCATCAGCGTTACACAAATGCTTTCAATAACCCTCGAACCTACAAGCAACACTACAGCTGACGGCGCAACCACCTACAACTTCCAAGTTTCTACAGCAGCCAACCTAGAAACTGCACCCTCAACCATACAATGCTACATAATCAATGCAAACCAAGTGAGCAACGTTTCCACTTCCACTTCAAGCAGTGGTGTAGGCAACTTCAGCTTTGAACTGCTAGACTCAGAGCCCGGACCCGTCTTGTTGGTAGTATTTGCTAAAGCAAACCTTGACGAACGCTTAACAGCGTATCAAACCTACAGCTTCACGCACATTTCAGGTGAACAACCCTCCCAGCAGGTCCTATCTTTAAGCCCACTTGACAGCCAATTAACTGTCGACATAACTCAGCCTGAAACAACAGTAAACGACATCTATGCTTTCTCTTTTAGTCACCAATCACAACTCACCCAAAACCCCGAGGGCAACTACACAATACCAACATATCTCGACAAAAGCCCCACAGTTCTGGTCGCCGCAGGATCCACCAGTGGAGTAGACTTTATTGAGTGGTCAAGTTACCCAAATGTGCCTTTAACTTTCGGTTCAGACTTTGCAAATACAGGCCAGAACACGTTTGTTTACACTGTAACAATCAATGACGTACTTTACAAGTTAACAGTAACCCTTGGAGACATCGTTTAATGAGGCTGCTCAACGATAAGCGCGGTCAAGTACGGGTAATTGAAGCCTTCTTTGCAGCTATGCTGCTGCTTTCCATATTTGCGTTGATTCCTAAACCCTCAAGCAGCCAAGACAACACTATACCCACTCTCACGTCGACAGCTCAAAATGCCCTGTTAAGCCTAGACCAAAACGGGCAAATCGGCAACCTAATAGCAAGTCAAAACTGGGCAGAATTAAAAATCTTTATCCAAACAGGACTGCCCCCTGCGGCATGGTTTAACTTAACAGTTTACGACTCAAACATGCAGGTTTTTAATGACGTGCCAATTTGCAGTGGTAGCCAAGTAAGCGATAGCATAGTAGCAATAGATTACCCCTGCGCCTCTATAGGCGGGGATTTTTCGGTTTATCTTGTTAGACTTCAAGTGGCGGTGGCAGACTAAGATGGCAAAAAGAAGCAGAGCCAATCAAGGTCAAGTGCTCATCATAGCCGCCCTGGTTATTGTAGTTATGCTGCTTTCAACAGCGATGTACATTGTTGACAGCCAGAAAACCCAGCTAAAAGCACAAACCGAAACAGGTCTCAACTTGCCATTTTACAAACAAGGCATACAGCACACAATGATTAGTGCACTTGCTAACATTTCAAACGGCGGAACCACAGATATTCTGGAAACAGACGTAGACAGTTTCAACACGTTTGTCTCCCAACAATCTTTCGGAGCATTCTTCACCTCGGAAGCTACACTGCAAGACGGGGGGGCTTACCAGGATGGTGTCTGGCAAGTTCAGAACCAAAGCGGTACCGCCATCCTAAGTGCATCCGCAAGTTTCAATGTGGAATCTTCTGGAACAAATGAAAAAATCCAATCCGATTTCACAATGAATGTAACCTCAATGATTCAAACCCAAGGTGTCTACACTCAAGACAACAGTTCAAAACAGGTGCAGTTAACCTGTCAAGTATTTAATGAGGGCAAACCCGCATTGGCAGCAAACTTTAGCATCAGCTACGAAAACGATGGTTCACTTGCCTCTGAAAGTTGGGCTCCTGTGGAAGCACCAAACATCACCGACTATGACGACGGAACATACCTAATCACTTTTAACGCTACAACGGAACAGCTTGAAAATCCCCTGCTGATATGGTTGAGTTGCCAAGACCAACGGGGAATAACCCTGCAAACCCTATTGGAACCTGTCCTGCAGTAACTTTTTTCGTGAAAGGTATGTTAAAACGTGATTCTGAATCCCTATTTTCAGCCTTAACCGTCATTTCATAAGCCCTAAATTAAATAGCCACTAACATAAGCTTGGGATGAGCGATGGAGAACAAACCAAACATTCCATGTTCAGTATGTAACCTTTGGGATTCAAACAAAAAATCCTTCTCATGCAACCCAAACAAGTGCGAACGACTATCCGGATGGCTAGAAAAATACTCTTTCCTTAACAACAATAACGGGCAATGCATACAATACATCGTATAAACCCGTGTTGTCTCACCAGTTTTTTACACAATAATAAATATTTTAATCACACAAATGTGGTCATCTATCCAGCACTAAAACCGCAGAAGAGACCCAAAAATGAAGCATCCAACCATAGCAGTTGTTTTAATCCTATTCATACTTGCCACTTCATGTTTACTTCAAAACCCTGCTAAAGCAGCAGAAGATAACGTCGCTTTAGGGGGCAGCCTCATTTGGGAAAAAACCTTCGGCGGAACCGCTGACGACCGCGCTTTTTACGCTACAGCAACAGATAACGGCGTGCTGGTTGTGGGTTCGACGCGTTCAATAATTGCTGAACAAACAGTCGCTTGGGCTCTAAGGCTTGACGGCGAGGGCAATCTTTTGTGGAACAAAACTTACCCCGCAGGCGTAGGCAGCGAATTCCGTTACATCATCAACTTGTGTGATGGATTTTTG
>JAWRIR010000083.1:0-5851 GCA_040268405.1 Thermoproteota archaeon
ACTGACATTTTGCCTTTCTGCACTTCAATGTTTTCATCTCTATGCTTTCTTGACAAAACAAGTTCACCTCCATTCTGGTGAGCCTTGGGGTTTAGGAACACATGCTTCTAGCATGGATTGAATTCTTGATAAACATATGTGGCTGTTACCGTGCAATTACTTAACTCCATTTTTAAGTCTTATTTAGAAGCTTCGCATTCTCTATGGCTGTGAATTTGCAGTGTTAAAAAATGCTTGGACAATCGCCATTGAAACATTGAGTTGGATAGAAATGCAACGCTTAAGCGAACACATCGCCTTAGCCCGCACTATAAAGCAGCTAAACGAAACCAACCCAAACGCCATCCGCTACGCCTACGGAATAGTCGTAGAAACAACACGACGCCGGAACCTAATCGACAAATACATCAACACAGTGATTGCGCCGAAGAAAATCAGCGAATTCAACCTTGGCGTCCAAGCTTTCCTTAGACTTTACGTTTACCAAACTCGTGTCGCCAAAAACTGGGGTAAATACAATCTGCAGGAAGCCCAAAACATTGCAGGCATGGGGCGCAATATCCTTGGCTGGAAAACCCTTTCCGATGTCGAGCAGTACCTTGGCTTCTTACTAACCCGTGAGCTTCAACCGATTTTGGAAGCCGCTGATGATGAGGAACGATTAAGCCTTGAAACTTTCCAGCCGCTGTGGTTTGTTAAATACTGCGTAAACCTGCTTGGAAGCGAAGAAGCAGTACCGTTCTTGCATGCAAGCAATATTCCACCACCTACATACATTCGCCTAAACACACTCAAAGGCAATCCTGAAGAAATTCTCCAAAAACTCGCTTCTGAAGGCGTAAAACTCCAAAAAGCCGAACCTCTCAAAGACACATACAAAGTGTTGGAACTCAAGCAGCCCCTGAACACCCTTGAAAGCTCAAAGCAGGGACTGTTTTACATTCAAGACAAAGCCAGCTGCTTCGCAGCACAAGCCGCCGCGCCTAAACCTGGCAACAAAGTGTTTGACGTTTGCGCCGCACCCGGAGCCAAAACCACTTACCTTGTACAGTTAATGCAGAATCAAGGCAGCATAGTCTCTGTTGACTTTTCAAAGCGTCGCATGAAGACTTGGCGTCAAGAAATCAACTACATGGGCGTAACAATCGCAGACTCAGTAACAGCCGACGCGCGCCTTCCCCTGCCTTTGATTGGTGAGGCTGACCTTGTCATTTTAGACCCGCCATGCACCAGCACCGGCGTCTTTGCCAAGCAGCCTTCAGCCAAATGGCGGCTAAGCCAAAAATCAATAGAAAACATGGCAGAGGTTCAGCAGCAAATGATAAACAATTGCGCTCAAAAAGTCGCATCCGGCGGCTACCTAACCTACTCCACTTGCAGCATCACTGTTGAAGAAAACGAAATGGTCATCGAACGCTTCCTAAAAGAACACCCCGACTTCCACCTTGTCGAGATTTCCCCTGAACTTGGCATGCCTGGACTTCGTGGATTGACCCAATGCAGAAGACTGTACCCGCACCTGCACCAATGCAACGGATTCTTCATAGCAAAACTCCAAAAAGCCTAGCTAAAATGGTTAGTAAACATTTCTTTACTAACTTTAGTAAGGATTTCTTTACGAGAACCCTTTTTACAATTGATGACTTAACCGTTTTTGGTGTTAACTGAAACATGCTCAAGGCTGTAACCTGTATCTTGCACGTAAAAATTTTCTTTCTCTCCATTTGCAAACCCTAAAAAACCTCGAAAAACCGTGCAAGCTGCAAGGTACAGCTTTGGCAAATCAGTTTTGACACGATAATGACCAAAGTGGTCGGCAGGGTCTGATTTGACCGCTGTTCTTTTTTCTATTATTATTCGTAGACTTCTATCGGGGGTTCCTGCACTTTTGTTTTGTCAAGTTCTAACTAGAGTCTCTTCACTAACCTATTTGGAGCCTATTAGGATGCTATTAGTGGTTCTATATTGAAACCTATAGGGGGTAGGTGCTATTGACGCTTTTTCAACCCAAAAACATGCAGAAATCCAAATTGGGCTTACTTTTTGTGGTTGGAAATGCTTATTATTTAGCCTTGCTTATTGCCTGTTACAGAAGGAATAAACGTGAGTGACGAATTATCAAAATTACCTCCTAACGTCCAAGAACGACTGCTTAGACTCCAGCAGCTACAGCAAACCCTGCAGTCCATCCTTGCACAAAAACAGCAGGTTGAAATGGAGAAAAGCGAAGTAGAACAAACCTTGGCTGAAATGGCAAAAACAGCCGACGACGCAGTAATCTACAAAGCAATCGGCTCACTACTTGTAAAATCTGAAAAAACAAAAATCGCAGCAGACCTAAACGAACGCAAAGACTTACTTGTAACACGCAGCACCGTCATCACAAAGCAAGAAGAACGCATCCGCAGCCAAGTCAAAGAAACACAAACCAAACTACAAGAAGAAATAAACCCCGCAGCGGGTCAACAGTAACCTTCTTTTTTAGGTGACATGATTCTTGGTAGAGCTGGGTTTACCCGAGCTAACTACCGAACAAGTCGAAACTTTGTGTGCGACAGCTGAAAATGCTGCCCGCAAGTATATTCAAGCTAAGATTGGTTCTAAACTGGTTGACCGTTTAGACATTACTGTGGAAGCTGAAGGCACAAAACCTGTCAATCTAAGTGTAGAAATAGACCTTATCCTTAACGATGCCGCTAAAGGTGTTGATGCTGACGCGTTGGTGAAAGAGGCAGTTGCAGAAGCACATTTGGCAAGTGAAAACTTTTTGAGAAAACTATTATGAGCATTAACCAAATTGTCGATATTCTAAAAGAACAACAAGCCACGTTTGTGCTGTTGTTATGCCACAAAAGCGCAGACGCGGATGCTGTGTGTTCAGCTTACGCTTTTCAAGGATTGCTAAAACGGTTCCTGCCCGACTTGGTGGTTGAGATTGGGGCGCCGCAAGGCATAAACAAGCCAACAAAACAGTTGCTTGAAAACCTGCCAATCACAGTAAACCTGAAACCAAATATTGAATCTGCAAGCGTCATTTTCCTCATAGACATGAATACGATTGAGCAACTTGACGAAGTTGTCGACCGCCTAAAAGCTTCAAACGCCCCCATGATAATAATTGACCACCACACACCCAGCCCCGACACAGAACAAATCTGCAAGTTCTCCATCATAAACGAACAAGCAGCCGCCACATGCGAAATCATCTACGACCTCTACCAAAAAGCCGAAGTCCAACTAACCTTAAATGAAGCAAAAGCCCTATTCACTGGCATAGCTTTTGACACCCGCCATTTTGCTCTGGGCGATTCAGACACTTTCCGAATTGCAGGTGGCCTCGTAAACGCTGGTGTAGACGCACAAGCAATGCTGGCTTTGTTCTCAAACCCAATCGAAAATTCAGAAAGGCTTGCTAAGCTTAAAGCTTGTAAAAGAGCAAAAATCGAAAAAATAGGTGACTGGATAATCACGCTTTCTCACGTTAGCGCTTATGAAGCTTCAGCGGCCAAATCCCTTGTCGATTTAGGCGCACACATGGCAGCCGTTGCCGGAAAAAAAGCAGGCAAACTTGAAGTAAGCCTCCGCTGTAACCGTGACTTTACCGAAAAAACCGGTATCCACCTTGGAAAAGACATCGCGATGCCTTTGGGTGAAAGCCTTGAAGGCGTTGGTGGAGGTCACGCAATGGCCGCAGGCGTAAACGCAAAAGGCGAAATAGACGATGCACTAGCTAAATGCTTAGCACTGTTGAAAGGGAAAATACTCACAAATGCGTAGCTACGCTTAAATGAAGCTATGTTCACGCTTAATGTCTAGCAGGCACAGTGCGATGGCGATAATCGAAATCAAAGACCTCGTATATTCTTATCCCGGCGCGACTAAACCGTCAATTGACGGTGTTTCTCTTAAGATAGAGAAGGGCGAATTTGTGCTTATCACTGGCCCAAGCGGCTGCGGAAAAACCTCACTGTGCCGATGCTTCAACGGACTTATACCGCACTTCTATCAGGGCGAACTTAAAGGTCAAATCACCGTAGCTGACCAAGACATAACCAGCAAACAAACATTTGACATGGCAAAACACGTTGGCCTCGTGTTCCAGAACCCAGAAAACCAGCTTTTTGCGCTCAGCGTAGAAAAAGATGTCGCGTTTGGCTTGGAAAATCTTGGCATGTCCCGTGAAGAAATGCGCAAACGTGTTGATTGGGCGCTTAATTTAACTGGTATTTACGATTTACGCGAACGCTCTCCGCATGAAGTTTCAGGGGGTCAACAGCAGCGTGTGGCAATAGCGTCTGTTTTGGCTATGCAGCCTGAAATTATTGTTTTGGATGAGCCTACTTCTTTTCTTGACCCTCTAAGTGCGGAGAAGATTTTTGAGGTTATTTACAACCTTAATCAAGAGCAAGGTATTACGGTTGTGCTTGTTGAGCACAGGCTGGATTTAACCGCCAAATACACAAACCACTTAGTTGTGATGGATAAAGGCAAAATCTATCTTGAAGGAAACCCCCGCGACATCCTTTACAATGAAGAAACCAGCCACATCGGCGTAGGCATTCCGAAAGCCACTTTGCTTTACAAGAAGCTAAAGCAAGCCGGATTTAACGTTAACAAACAAACCCCCTTGTCCTCAGACGAACTTGCCGATCAACTTTTGGAGGCGCTACGCAAATGATTGTAATCGAAGACATCCACTACTCATACGCAAACAACGTTGAAGCCCTAAAAGGCGTCTCCTTAACCATCAAAGACGGCGAATTCGTCGCAATTATGGGACAAAACGGTGCGGGAAAAACTACCTTCATAAAACACTTCAACGGACTCCTAAAACCATCAATGGGCACAGTTCGCGTGGACGGGGTTGAAACCACAAAAACCAGCGTCGCAGCCCTTGCAAGAAACGTTGGCTTCGTATTCCAAAACCCCGACAACCAGCTTTTCAGTGAAACAGTTGAAGACGAAATCGCTTTTGCCCTAAAAAACTTCGGCATAGACAAAGAAACAATTGAAAAACGGGTAACTTGGGCAATGGATTTGCTTTCGATTTCCCAGTACCGTAAGACTTCGCCGTTTCTGCTTAGCGGTGGGGAACGTAAACGTGTGGCGTTGGCGTCGGTTTTGGCTTGGGACCCAGAAACCCTTGTTCTTGATGAGCCAACGATTGGGCAAGACCACGAGCAGAAAGAGCGACTGCGGCAATTCGTTATGCAGTTGCAGACAAAAAAGAAAACAGTTGTTATGGTTACTCATGACGTGGAGTTTGTTGCTGAATGCAACCCACGTGTTATTTTGATGCGAGACGGCAAAATCGTTGCTGACGGCATAGCCAAAGACATACTGACAAACCCCAAACTGCTCGAAGAATCCTCAATTGTGCTACCCCAAATTGCGCAGGTTTTCACTAAGCTTGCACCTTTGGGTTTGCCTGCAGACATAATTGACATTGACGAAGCCGAAACAGCAATACTTGCAAAAGCTAAGGAGGGCAAAAGTAGATGAGCGTTTTTGACGGCTTAAAATTCCGAAAAGTCTACTCGCCAATCCACAACTTGGACCCAAGAATCAAATTCGTCTACGTCATCGCCATCTTCATCAGCGCCATCCTATTCTACCAAATACTTCCACTCGCAATCCTATTCGTTATGCAGTTGCCATTCGTGTTTCTGGCGCGCGTCCAAAAACAGTGGGTGCGTTCACTGCGCGGAGCAGCTTTCCTTGCCAGCTTTATCTTCATAATCAACATAATTACAACTTATCTAACAAGCGGCTACACCCTAACCTTGCCACAAATTGAAGGCGCCATAGCCATGACCATGCGTTTTGTCGTGCTGGTTGAATCCTTCTCAGT
>JAWRIR010000084.1:0-6595 GCA_040268405.1 Thermoproteota archaeon
TTGGAGCTGGGGATGGGAATTGAACCCATATAAAGCAGCTCTGCAGGCTACCGCCTCAGCGATTCGGCCACCCCAGCACCGCAATCAGCGCTATTCTTACATAAAAATATTATCGCGTGTTAATTACTTTTTTGGGTAAAACAATCAACCGATTGATAGTTAAGCAGATTTTTTATAAGCAACACCCGAAAAGGAAGCCACAATTTTCTCACAACTTTTCACGGTTACTTGGTATAGACCGGTGGTTTTGCCGTCTGAAATCCGCGTCGCCTCAGCAACCAGAACATCGCCTGCTTGGGTTGGACGCAGAAAATTGATGCTTGCTTGAAGTGCAACCGCAATGTTTTCTCCGTAGTTGCATGCTTCTGCAAAAGCGTAATCAGCCAGTGTAAAGATTGCGCCGCCGTTGGTGAATCCGTGTGCGTTTGTGTGGTTTTTCTGTACAGTCAATGAAACTTTGGCGTAGCCGTCTTTAGCTTCATGAACTTGTATGCCAAGGGTTTCAGCGAATAGGTCTTTGCCTTTCATTAACAGTCACTGTAAAACGCTTTGTCTACCTAATTCAAAAGCTTTGAGGTTAACTTGGAGATACTTTTCTTTGAGTCTGCCAGCCATTGCAGCTTCAAAAGATTCCCGTTTAATAGGCATATCTGGCAATGCGGACAATGCGCCGAGTAGAACGGTGTTTACGACGAGGTTGTTTCCGACTTGTTTTGCGATGCCTGACCCGTCTACTTCATGAACAACTTGTGCTTTGCTTTTGATTAGGTCAAGAAGTTCAATGCTTGTTTTAGGTTTTACACCTTTTGAGAAGCTGCTTGGCGAAATGTATTTGGTGTTAACGATTACTGTGCCGTTTGGTTTTAGCATTGGCAGGGACCTTGCGGTTTCAAGGATTTCAAAGCCTACAATAGCGTCGGCTTTGCCTGTTTCAATCAAGGGCGATTCCACCTTCTCAGCGACCCGCGTATAGGCTACGATTGTGCCGCCTCGCTGTGCCATACCGTGAACTTCCGCTTTCGCCACGTCAAACCCGTCAAGCATAGCAGCTTCACAATAAATGTCACTAAGAACAACAACACCCTGACCACCAACGCCTGAAAATACAAGTTCAAGCTTCATCAGGGCTTCCTCCTTATAGCTTCATGAGGACAGACTGATTCGCATACACCACAGCCGTTGCATAGGGTGGGGTCGATTTCTGCGCGTCCACCGTTTTGGGTGATTGCGGGGCAACCAAAATTTGTGGTGCATACGCCGCAGCCGCCGCATTTGTCGGTGACTTCTCTTGGTTTTCCACGTTCAGACAGGAGCGGGCAGGGTCGCTGGGAAACAATTACGGCGGGTCCGTCGTATGTCATTACTTCGCGGATGGCTTTTGTTGTAGCTTTAATGTCGTAGGGGTCTACGGTTATGACTTTGTCTATTCCGACGCTTTTTGCGATTTCTTGTATGCTCACTATTTTGGCTTCATCGCCCATGGCGGTTTTTCCTGTGGCTGGCGTGGGTTGATGCCCCGTCATCGCGACAATGTGGTTGTCTGAGACGATAACGCAGACGTTAGCCTTGTTGTAAGCAATGTTAAGCAGCCCCGGCATTCCCGCGTGAAAAAACGTTGAGTCTCCAAGGACCGCGAAGACTTTGTCTTTGACGCCTGCGTGAATCATTCCAGCAGCCTGCGAGATGCCACCGCCCATGCATAGGCAGGTTTGAACTGTGCTTAAAGGTGGCAAAACTCCTAAAGTGTAGCAGCCGATGTCTCCTGTAACGATTTTGTCGTTTGATTTGCCCACAAAGGTTAGGGCGTTTTCTGGGCAGTATTTGACGCATTTTGGGTCACCTTCGCAAGCGTCGCAGATGATAACTTTGCGTTTTGCTGGATCAATGGTTACTGCACCATATTGGCAGGATTCGATGCACCAACCGCAGCCAGTGCATTTGGTTTCATCAACAAGAATCGTTCCTGTTTTAATTGACTTGGAGAGTGCGCCGTGCGGGCAGGAACCAACACATGGAGCATCAAGGCAGGCTCTGCAGGCGGTTGCGGTATTGTTAATTTGATTCATGCGGATAACGCGAATTCTTGACTTAAGCGGGTTGAAAGCCTGTTCCTTCTCAAAAGAGCAAATGTATTCGCAGATTCCGCAGCCTACACATTTGTTGTTGTCACAGGCTACGTGCTGATTAACCATGTTAAGCGCGTAATAGAAGGAACGGTGTGTACAGCCGGGACAAAGGTTTGGGGGTCTAGGCGGCAAATCCATAACCGCTGGGGGCGCCGCTTTTTCAGCTAAACCCAATTTAGCAAAAGCTGCTCGCACACGGTCCGGTGTGTATTCACCTATTTCGCCGAGCCCAAGCTCTGTTTTGCCTGTTACATCGATTCTGAGGCGTTGAAGGTTTTCTTCAATATATGGACGCAGTTCCTCGATAACAATTAGTTGTTTTACTTTTGAAGCAAACTTTTTCACTAAGTCAGATGGGAACGGGTGTACAAAGCCAAGTTTTAGCCAAGAAAACTTTTTGGTGTCAAGCACACTTCGAGCGTAATAGTAACCTACTCCGCTTCCGATAATTCCTATTTCGGAGCCGTTGTCTTCGATTGTGTTGAACCGCGAATTTTCGGCAACCTGTTTTGCTTCAATTAACCTTTCCTCCAAAACACGGTGCTGACGAATGGCGTTTGCGGGAACCATTACCCATTTGGAGCCGTTCTTATCAAAGGCAATGTTACGTTTGAGTTTCTGGAAGTCGCCAAGACGTACTTTGGCTTTACCGTGTGCAACCCGGGTTGTTAAACGTAGAATGATTGGAAGATGTAGGTATTCGCTTAAGTGGAAAGCTTCTCGTGCCATGTCAAGTGCTTCTTGAGGGTTGCCAGCATCAAGCAAGGGCAGTTTTGAATGTACTGCAAAATAGCGTGTGTCTTGCTCGTTTTGGCTACTATGCAGGGCTGGGTCATCACAGACGGCAATTACTAAGCCACCTTCAACACCAGTGTAAGCAAGGGTCATAACAGCGTCCGAAGCAACGTTTAACCCAACGTGTTTCATGGCGACAAGTGCTCTTGCTCCGGCCATGGATGCGCCAGCAGCTACTTCAGCAGAAACAATTTCGTTGACGCTCCATTCAGCGTAAAAACCTAAAGTTTTAGCAGCTTGAGAAAGGGTTTCCAAGATTTCAGTAGAGGGCGTACCCGGGTAAGCGGCTGCAACTTTAAGGCCAGCTTCAACTGCGCCTCGTGCAACTGCTTCGTCACCGTTAAGCAAGGCAAAACTGCCCGGCTTATCTACTGTAATCTTTGAAGTCATATGCAGTATCCTTTTACATTTTGCCTTTACGTAGGTCTAGTACTCTTTTTGCTTTTCCCTCAGTTCTAGGCAGTTCGTTTGGTTTTACAATTTCGATGTCAGCTGATAGTCCAGTTATGATATGGATTCTTTGTTGTATGTTGCGTTTAAGCGAGTTTACGTCTAGTTGCGGATTCTTTGAGGATGCATCTGTTAATTCAACTTTAACTTGGAAAGTGTCCAATGCTCCGGGGCGGTCAAGAACAATTAGGTATTGTGCGGCTAATTCGGGGAATTGCATTACAGCGTATTCGATTTGTGAAGGGAACACGTTTACGCCTCTGACGATTAGCATGTCGTCGGATCTGCCAGTGACTCGCATCATTCGGGCGTGGGTTCGTCCGCAAGCACATTTTTCACGCATTACTTTTGAGATGTCACGTGTGCGGTAACGTAGAATTGGTAACCCAGTTTTGCCGAGGGCTGTGAAAACTAATTCGCCTTCTTCACCTTCAGGTAAGGATTCGCCAGTGTCGGGGTCGATTGTTTCAACGATAAATTGGTCTTCCCAAATGTGCAAGCCATCATGTTCTGGACATTCTACGGAGACGCCTGGACCACAAAGTTCAGTTAACCCGTAAATGTCGTAAGCTTCTATTCCAAGTTCTTTCTCGATTCTTTGCCTGATTTGGTGAGACCATGGTTCAGCGCCGAAAATGCCTCGTCTAAGTTTGAGGTCTTTTTGTGGAACCACACCTTCCTGAATCATAGTTTCTGCAAGGTAAACAGCGAAGCTTGGAGTGCAGGCGAGAATAGTTACGTCAAGGTCTTTCATGAGTTTGATTTGGCGTTGTGTCATACCTCCGCTGGCTGGGACAATACGGACGCCAAGTTTTTGGGCACCATAATGGAAACCTAAGCCGCCTGTGAATAAGCCGTATCCGTACGCGATGTGGATGACGTCTTCTGGTCTTCCGCCAGTTGTGTAGATTGAGCGGGCCATTAATTCTTGCCAAATGTCCATGTCGTTACGTGTGTAGGCGCCAACGATTGGGTTGCCTGTTGTTCCGCTTGAAGCGTGAATTTCAACGATTTCAGCGGGTTTGGCGGCTACCATGCCGTATGGATAGTTTTCTTTTAAATCAGATTTTATTGTGAATGGAATTTTTTTAAGGTCGTCAAGTGATTGAATATCGTCGGGTTTTAATCCGACACTGTCAAATTTTTTGTGATAAAAAACGCTGTTAGTGTAACAGTATTTTACTTGTTCTTTGAGTTTTTGCAGTTGTAGTTTTTTTATTTCTTCACTTGGCAGGGTTTCGATTTTTTCGTTCCAGTATTTGCCGTTAACCACTTAGTGCCCCTCTCTGTTAATGAAGCTATTTACACTTTTGTTATGTGACTATTAGATAAGAGTTCCCCACTAATTCTGGTCAAGAATATCTACGAAAAGCCCTGCAGCCACATTTGGGAAGCAACAGTTTGAATTTTTAGCTAAACATTTTTGAATTGTTTTTCCAGTTAAAACAGGGCGCTCACTCCCCGTCATTTTTGAACTAGCTTTCACTGTTTTTCGCGCTTTTTTCAACATTTTACTTTAAAACAGTGAACCTTTGATACATAACCTTTAATTTGCTCGTTACCCATCATCGAACCTTGATGAGGGTCTAAATGGTTACATTAAATCTTGACAAGATTTTTAATCCTAAAAGCGTAGCCATAATCGGCGCCAGTGACACCGAAGGCTCAGTTGGACACGCAATAGTAAAAAACTTTACACAACTGGGCTACACCGGCAAAGTATATTTTGTTAACATAAAAAAACCAGAAATAATGGGAATCAAAACTTACCCATCAGTTGACCAGATTCCCGAACCAATCGATTTAGCAATGATTGCTACCCCCGCAAAAACCGTGCCAGACGTCATGGAAGAATGCGGCAAAGCCCACGTAAAAGGAGTAATCATTGTTTCAGCCGGCTTCAAAGAAATTGGCCCCGAAGGCAAAGCTTTAGAAGATAAAATCGCTGAGGTAGCAAAAAGATACAAAATCCGAGTTGTTGGACCAAACTGTATTGGAATTATTCGTCCAAGAAACTCTTTAAACGCCACTTTTCTAGATAAAATGCCGAAAGCTGGAAAAATCGCGTTTCTTTCTCAAAGTGGCGCTTTAGGGTCAGCAATTCTTGATTGGGCAATCAGCGAAAACATTGGTTTTAGCAACTTCGTCTCCGTCGGCTCAATGCTTGACGTAGACTTTGGCGACTTAATTGACTACTTCGGTAGCGACCCCAAAACAAAAAGCATCCTCATGTACGTAGAAGGCATAACACAAGCCCGCAAATTCATGAGCGCAGCCCGCCACTTCGCAAGAACCAAACCCATCATCGTAGTAAAATCAGGCAAATTTATGGAAAGCGCAAAAGCTGCAGCGTCTCACACAGGCTCACTTTCAGGTCAAGATGACATTTATGATGCTGCATTCAAACGTGCTGGCGTAGTCCGGGTTGATGAAATCGCTGACTTGTTTAACGCTGCAGAAGTTTTAGGCACTCAACCACTTCCAAAAGGTAAACGTTTAGCAATTATCACAAACGCTGGAGGACCAGGAGTCATGACCACCGACGCTTTAATTGCACAAGGTGGCCAACTCGCGCAGCTTAGCAAAAAAACGATTGACAGCCTTAACGCGGTTCTGCCGCCTTTCTGGAGCCACGGCAACCCTGTTGATGTTCTCGGTGACGCAAAGTCTGACCGTTACAAGGCTGCGCTTGAAGCTTGTCTTAATGATGAGAACGTTGATGGCATCGCAATAGTGTTTACTCAGCAAGCAGTTTCAGACGCTGTTGGAATAGCTAAAAGTATTGCTGAACTTGTTCGCAATAAAACGTATCAAACCAAAACTATTGTTACCTCGTTTATGGGTTCAGGCGCAGTGCTGGAAGCAAACAGCATTCTAAACGCCAACAACATTCCAACTTATTCAACTCCTGAGCAGGCAGTAAAAACTTACATGACCATGTACCATTACCAACGCAACATTGAACTACTGTATGAAACCCCTGAAGAATTCCCAGGAGATGCCACGCCACCTCAGCGTCCTGTCAGAGTTATCCTTAAGAACGCTGCAATGGAAGACCGCGAAGTCCTAACAGAAGATGAAGCTAAAAAGATTCTCAAATACTACAATTTCCCAGTTGTACGAACTGAAGTAGCAAACACCGTTGATGAAGCAGTAGCTTACGCTCAACAAATGGGTTTCCCAGTAGTACTAAAGATTCTTTCACCTCAAATCATACACAAAAG
>JAWRIR010000085.1:0-5734 GCA_040268405.1 Thermoproteota archaeon
GACAAACAAACCCGCAAAATCCGCTGGGAACAACTCAACGAAGACTTAGAATACGAAAATACACAACTTGACCGAAGCGTAGTAGCTAAAGACCAAATCCGTACAGTAATCAAAACCTTCAAAGAAAAACTATTCACAGAAATCTTCCCAAACAGAACAGAAGTGCCAAAAACACTGGTTTTTGCCAAAGACGACAGCCACGCCGAGGACATTGTGGAAATTATCCGTGAAGAATTCGGCAAAGGAAACGATTTCTGCAAAAAAATTACTTACAGAACCACAGGCGAAAAAACCGAGGACTTAATCAGCAGTTTCCGCAACTCATACAATCCAAGAATCGCCGTAACCGTAGACATGATATCAACAGGCACAGACATACGCCCCTTAGAATGCCTCCTTTTCATGCGAGACATCCACTCCAACGTCTACTTTGAACAAATGAAAGGACGCGGAACAAGAACCATCAGCAGCACCGACCTAAAAGCCGTAACACCAGACGCAGAACACAAAACAGGCTTCATCATCGTAGACGCAGTCGGCGTTTGCGAAAGCGACAAAACGGATTCCAGACCGTTGGAACGCAAGCGCAGTGTACCCTTTGATAAGTTAATGGACGCCATCAAACTGGGCATTCGGGATGTTGACGTTTTAACGTCAATGGCGGGGCGTTTATCTAAATTCAACCAAGAACTTGACACAAAATCCAGAAAACAAATTGAGGAAACAACAGATGGTAAAACTCTAAAGCAAGTTATTGGCGAGCTTTTTGATGCTATTGACCCCGATAAGCATATTGCCAAGGCAAAAGAGCTTTACAAAACCGAAAACCCAACTGATGAGGAAGTCGAGCAGGCAAAGAAGGAGTTAACAAAAACGGCGTGTGCAGTTTTTGATAAACCCAAATTCCGTAATACGTTGCTGGAAATTAAAAAGCGAAATGAGCAGTCGATTGATACAACCAGTAAAGACCACGTTACTTTTGCAGGTTTTGACGCTGGGGCTTCCCAAAAAGCCAAGTTGACCGTTGAATCTTTCAAGGATTTTATTGAGAAAAACAAAGACGAACTCACAGCGCTGCAAATCATTTTCAGCAAACCCTACTCTGAAAGGCAGTTAACGTATGAAGCCATCAAGGAATTGGCGGAAGCAATCCAAAAGCCACCCTACAACCTTACAACCGAGCTTGTTTGGATGGCGTACGAGCAACTGGAAAAATCGAAAGTCAAACATGCAGGCCCACAAAAACTGCTTACCAACATGGTTTCCCTTTTGCGGTTTGTCACTGGCGCGGCTGATGTTTTGGAGCCCTTTCCCGAAGAAGTTGAGCACAATTTCACAGAATGGCTAAATAAGCAAGAAGCCCTTGGAAACCGCTACACAGCCGAACAAAAAGAATGGCTAAACATGATAAAACAACACATAACCACCAGCCTAAACATCAACCTAGACGCCTTCGAACTATCACCGTTTAACCAGAAAGGCGGAGCAGTAAAAGCATACCAGCTCTTCGGACAACAACTAAACAAAATACTTCAAGAACTAAACACGGTGCTAACTAAATGAGCATTGACAAGTCGGAAGAGATTTTTAGCGAAAAACAACCGAATTTACCTAAAAGTTGGATGTGGGCGAAACTCGGTGACTTATCGGATTTAACTTCTGGAAAAGCTTTCAAGGCAAATGAGTATTCAAGCAGTGGCATTAGACTTTTCCAGATTGCTAATGTCTCTTTTGGCGAAATCACATGGGAAAAAAAAGTTTACTTGCCTGAAGATTTTGCGCAAAAATACCCTGAACTCTTGCTAAAACCAGGGGATATTGTATTGGCATTAAATAGGCCCATTTTGGATGGTGTGTTAAAAGTTGGGAAATTGCATGAGCAAGATACCCCATCGATATTATATCAAAGAGTGGGGCGATTTGATTTCTATTTTCCATCATTTAACTCATATCTATACTTGTATTTTCGATCTCCCCGATTTGTGGATTTGTTAAAACATTCATTACAAGGTGTAGACCAACCTTTCATTAACAAGCCCCAGTTAATGAAAATTCCAGTACCTATCGCTCCATCAAACGAGCAAGGTCGAATTGTCGCTAAAGTTGAAGAGTTATTGTCTTTTTTGGCTGCTGGCGTCGGCTCGCTTAGGGTGGTGCAGGCGCAGTTGAAGCGTTATCGCCAAGCAGTCTTAAAAGCGGCGTTTGAAGGCAAACTAACAGAAGAATGGAGACAACAAAATAAAGACAAAATAGAACCAGCACAAAAACTAATGGAGCGGCTAGCCCCCCTATTATCGCTAAGAAGACACCCTAAAGTTCAGGACATTGAAGCGGTAACGGCTCCTAATTTGCCCGATGGATGGACAAATGGCAGATTAGAGAACCTGATTTACATTGCTGGTCGAATTGGTTGGAGAGGCTTAAAAGCTGAAGAATACACCCCACAAGGGCCATTATTTCTATCGGTATATAACCTAAACAGAGGGGATACTGTGGACTTATCAGAATCTTATCACATAAGTGAAGAAAGGTATACAGAAAGCCCAGAAATCCAACTAAGAAATGAAGATATTTTACTAGCAAAAGATGGTGCAGGAATTGGAAAAATTGGAATTGTTCAAGGTTTGGCTACAAAAGCAACTGTTAACTCTTCTTTGCTCGTAATCCGTAGTGGTCAAGTATTCTTGCCCAAGTTTCTGTTCTATTTCTTGAAAGGCCCAAAAATGCAAGAACTTGTAAAGTCAAGAATCACTGGTAGTGCTACACCGCATCTTTTCCAGCGTGATATCAGGAAATTCGATTTATTGATCCCGCCTATTTTAGAACAGGAAGAGATAATCCAACAAGTAGAATCAAAGTTGTCGATAGCCGATGAAGTGGAAAAAATCTCAAGAGCTTGCCTTAAGCAAGGGAATCTGTTGCGACAAACTGTTTTAAAGAGTGCTTTCGAGGGTAAGCTTGTTCCTCAAGACCCTAATGATGAACCTGCTGAGAATTTACTAGAACGCATTAAAACAGAACGTTTAACCAATAAATCAAAAAATCAATTGGAGTTATCTAAATATGTCAAGTGATGCGGCGCCTATTGTTCAGAAAGTTTGGAATTATTGTAATGTTTTGCGTGATGATGGTATTGGTTATGGGGATTATGTTGAGCAGTTAACTTACCTGCTTTTCCTCAAGATGGCTGATGAGCAGACTAAATTGCTTGGTAAAGCCTCGCATATTCCTGAGGGTTTTCAGTGGCAGAGCTTAACCGCTAAAGATGGAACAGACCTTGAAGACCATTACCGCAAACTATTGGAGAATTTGGGCAAAGAAAAAGGTTTACTCGGCGTAATTTTCCGTAAAGCACAAAACAAAATCCAAGACCCAGCCAAACTCAAACGTCTCATCGACCTTATCGACGGCGAAACGTGGATGGGCTTAAACATTGACGTTAAGGGCGAAATTTATGAGGGGTTGCTTCAGAAGAATGCGGAAGACATCAAGGGTGGGGCTGGTCAATACTTTACGCCTCGTGCGCTGATTCAGGCGATTGTGGAGGTTATGCAGCCTAAGCCCGGCATGACTATTAATGACCCGGCATGCGGGACAGGCGGCTTCATTATAGCGGCGCACAACTATTTGGCTGACCCTAAAAACTTCCAGCTTGACAAAGAACAAAAATTATTCCTGCGGTACAAAACTTTTTCAGGCAAAGACATCGTTGACGGTGTCGTGCGCTTGTGCGTTATGAATTTGTTCCTTCACGGCATTGACGGCAACCCCGAAGACGACCGCTGCCCAATCGAAACAGGCGATTCGCTAATCAAAGCTTCAGGCGACAATTTTGACATTGTTATGACTAATCCGCCGTTTGGCAAGAAAAGCAGTATAACCATTCTTAATAGTGATGGTAAAGCTGACCGTGAAGCTTTAACTTATGAGCGGCAGGATTTTTGGGCATCAACCAGTAACAAGCAACTTAACTTTTTGCAGCACGTGAAAACATTGCTGAAAATCAACGGCAGCGCTGCCATCGTCGTGCCCGACAACGTTTTGTTTGAAGGTGGAGCAGGTGAAACTATACGCAGAAAAATCCTCCATGAATGCGACGTCCATACGCTTCTGCGGTTGCCCACAGGCATTTTTTACGCGCAAGGTGTCAAAGCCAACGTGCTTTTCTTTGACCGAAAACCAGCCAGCGAAACTCCGTGGACTCAGCAACTCTGGATTTACGACCTCCGCACAAACAAGCATTTCACCTTAAAAACCAGTACGCTTAGCAGCAAGGACCTTGAAGACTTCACCGCGTGTTATAACCCCAAAAACCGTCACGACCGCAAACCAACCGAGCGCTTCAAATCCTTCACTTACAAGGAACTCACCGCGCGCGACAAAGCTAACTTGGACATTTTTTGGCTAAAAGACGAAAGTTTAGAAGACACCGACAACCTGCCCGCGCCGAACGTGATTGCAAGAGACATTATTGAGAATCTGCAAGCAGCGTTGGAGCAGTTCAGTAGTATAGTTGATGAGCTTAATGGTCAAAAACCTGCAAGCTCTAGTTAATGTCCTTTGTTAGTGTTTGTTTAATTCTTTCAGTAGCTCTGATGCTTGAGGTGGCAGTTTTGGTTTGCTGTTTTTCCCGATTAATAGGAACATGGCTCCGATAAAAATTAGGGTGCCTCCGAAGAATGCTATGCTTTCTTTTGGCAGAAACCCAAAATTGATTCCCACAGTGAAGCCAAGAATAGCGGCTCCCATGATAACCATTATCCAGTTGTTCATGGATGCAGTAGCGTACAAGGCAAACTCTTTCTTGCCCGTATCAGTCACGAGAAAATAGCCCTGTTTTTCTTCAATCATTCCAGCATTCAACAGGTAGTTCCAGTCATAATGAAAATGTCCATCAGACTTGTAACCTAACGCGGAACTGATGCTAGATTTAACGCCTGGTTCTGCTTTGATTTTGCTGCCCTGCGCGGAGTAAATAAAATAGAGCAGTTTTGTTCTGGGTGACTGTAATTCTGAGTTTATGCTCCGTGACTTTTTCAATTGCATCCTCGGTACAGGGTTAACTGCAAGGATAAAGATAAACCAAGCCCTCGTACCCGACCATCTAACTGTAATTTTTCGCTTTTTAGGGCGACTCTAACCTTTAGAGTTGTATTATTGCCTCCTTGAAACTGAATTCTAAATGTTAGGGCTATATCCAGACTTCACTATAGTATGTTAAAAAGTTGGAGGCAAACACCTTGAACGTAAATTTCGAATATAGCAAAACTTTGGCCTGCGAAGGCTCCATCTTAATGTGGCTGTGCTTTATTCCATACGCCGGCCCAATATTAGCAATAATCGGTTTAGTCTTGCTCCTTAGAAGCCTCAAAGAATTTTCAGGTTATTACCAAGATGAAAAAATCTACAGTGAAGCCCTTAGAGGCATAAAATACTACGTAGTCGCGATAGTTGCTGTGGCTATAGCTATTGGTGCAATGGTTGCTGGCGCTTGGTCGGCAACTCACTTTACAGACGTATTCGTGTTCACTGCAGGCTTCGGAGCTGGTTTGATCGCATTCCTTGCTGGGATAGTGATTGCGTTTGTGTTCTTCCTGCTTGCTGCTACACACCTCAAAACAACCTTTAATGCACTTGCAGACCACTCAGGTGAACAGCTGTTTCGAACTGCTGGCACATTGCTGTGGATAGGTTCAATCTTGGCGATCATCCTCGTAGGTTGGCTAATAATACT
>JAWRIR010000086.1:0-27632 GCA_040268405.1 Thermoproteota archaeon
AACCTGCCACGTGTTCCGTTCACGCCTTCTCAACCCCAAGTACATCGAAAGCATGAAAAAACATGGTTACCAAGGCGCCGCTGACCTGTCTAAAACTTTGGACAATGTTTTGGGTTGGGACGCGACGGTTGAGGTTGTTGAGGATTGGATGTGGGAAAGCATGGCTAACAAGTATGTTTTAGATAAAAAAATGCAAGAGTGGCTCAAAGAGGTTAACCCGTATGCGCTTCAAAACATGGTTGAACGGCTCTTAGAAGCTATTGAACGTAACTTGTGGCAGGCTTCTGAGGAGATGAAGCGGGAGCTTCAAAAAATCTGCTTAGAAGTTGAAGGTTTGCTTGAAGAATCAAACGAAAAGTAACAAACTGAGGAGAAAATAAGTTGAAGTATGATTTAACAAAATTCAAAGAAAAGCGGCTTAAACTAGAGTTAGACCCTTTAGACGTAAAAGTAGTTTACCACTCCTACGACGATGTGGAATTGAATACTTTACTTGTCTCTTTTGTGGAGAAACGTAAAGCACTCTCAACCATTGCTGGTCTAAAAAAAGTCAACTACATAGCCAATACCTTTGTTCCACCACCCATTTCTGAAGAAGTAATGACAATAAAAGCCTACCAAAAATTCCAAAAAACCCTACCCCTTACCTTGGGAATCAATCCGTCAGAAATTACAATGATGAGCACTGGCGTAAACATGGAAAAATTGGCAGTATGCGAAGCATCATACAAAGATTTCCACGTTTGCTGTTTAGCTACGGGAGGTGCCAAAAATAATGCGCTTCGAACAGGTGTAGACATAGGTAACTGGCTGGAAAAAAACGACGATTTCCAATTGGCTTCAGGAACAATAAACATAATTCTACTAACCAACGTAGTCTTAACAGAAGGAGCTATGGCTCGCGCTATTATGACTGCAACTGAAGCAAAAACAGCGGCACTTCAAGACCTTGATTACAAGAGTTCAAGCTCTCCGTTGATTCAAGCAACTGGCACAGGAACCGATAGCATGGTTGTAGTTTCAGGAACAGACTCAAGAAACCTCATTCACCATACCGGCGGGCACACAAAAATAGGTGAGTTAATCGGTGTAGCAGCCAAAACCGCAGTTACCGAAGCGCTCAAAAAACATGACAATTAACAAGGAAGCATATGAATGCAAGACTTCATAGTTACAGAAAAATTAACCAAACAGTATGCTAACGTAAAAGCCATAAACGACCTTGATTTGTCGGTTCGTAAAGGCGAAATTTTCGGCTTTTTAGGTCCAAATGGTGCAGGAAAAACCACAACTATCCGCGTTTTAACTACCCTGACTAAACCGACTTCAGGAAAAGCGTTAGTGAGCGGTTATGACGTGGTAAAAGAGCCTGAAAAAGTCAAGGAATCAATCGGCGTTGTCCAGCAGCACATAAGTTTAGACCGCGATTTAACCGTTAAAGAAAACATGGAATTCCATGCCCGACTCCACCGTATAGAATCATCAAACCGTAAAAAACGAATTACTGAACTGCTAAACTATGTAGAACTAACCGATTACGCCGACAAAATGGTTGACACCCTATCAGGAGGCATGAAGAAAAAAGCCGCAATCATCTGCAGTCTGCTACATGAGCCTTCAGTCCTGTTTTTGGACGAGCCAACCGTAGGTTTGGACCCGCAAGCCCGACGAAAACTTTGGGATTTAATACGCCGCCTAAATTCTGATGGCACAACAGTTTTCTTAACAACCCACTACATTGAAGAAGCTGAAGCTCTGTGCGGAAGAGTGGGAATAATGCATCACGGCAAACTAATCGCCTTAGACACCCCACAAGAATTAAGAAAAAAGCTAGGCCAAATCACTGTAGAAACCCTAGTTGACAACAAAGAAACCCGTTACCAATACTTCCCAGACCGAACAGAAGCCACAAGACACATACAAACACTATCAGCTGACGCAAAAACCATCATCATCATCCGCGAAACAAACTTGGAAGACGTCTTCGTTGAACAGACTGGTGAAAAGGTGGGTGGCGCTTAATGAACGTGTTAAGTGACATTTACTCTGTGTTTTGGGTTGACTTGCGTAATATGCGGCGTCACTGGCGTTCGACCGTTGTCAGCAGCCTTATTTTGCCGTTATTGTATCTGGTAGCGTTCGGTTACGGTTTAGGCAGAGACGTCAACGTAGGTGAAGTAAGCTACCTTGCTTTCGTTGTGCCAGGCATCGTTGCTTTAACCTCTTTCTCAGCCAGTTTCAATGGTGCAGCCTCAAAACTTCAGGTAGACCGCTTATTCTACAAAAGCTTCGACGAACTCTTAATGTCCCCGATCAGTCCCTACTCAATCATACTTGGCAAAGCATTAATCGGCACCCTAAGAGGACTCCTGAGTGCATCAGCCATATTAGCCGTCGGTCTACTGCTGTCACCAACACTACTAATAAGCCCCCTGTTCCTTGCAACAATGCTCTCATCCTGCTTCGTCTTTGCACTCTTCGGCGTCCTCGTTGCCTTGGTAATAAACAGCCACCAAAACATGAACACCTTCAGCAACTTAGTGATTCTGCCAATGACCTTCCTATGCGGCACATTCTTTTCATTAAACCAATTGCCCGACGCAGCAAAAATTGTGCTGTCCGCCCTACCTTTAACACAGTCAAGTGTGTGTCTGAGAGCAGCGGCGTTAGGTGATGCTTTCCCATGGGTGTCTTTAGTGGCACTCTTAGGTTTTGGCGTTGCATTCTTCATAGGAAGCATGTACGCCCTTAAGAAAGCAAGCCTCTAACCCCTATATTTTGGGGTAAAACTGCCTTCTTTTCTTGTTTTATTTGCCTTTTTTGCGGTTTTACCCTGCCTAAATGGGGTAATATTTGGTGTTTCTATGTAACGACTGTTTATGGAACCGGGTGTATATCAACCTCGTATGATTAACCAAAACATTGAAATTTGCTGTATCCCAACTTGGAATGGGCTATGAGATAATCGAGGTACGATGAAGTCTGAAAGCGGGGAATTATGCTGGAGGGCTTGTGAATACTTTTTCCGCTATTGAGCCCATTTATCGAAAACATCAAATTCACTATTTTGTCCAGGTATCGAGGTTGATGAGGTTAAAAGTGGGGGATTAAGCTGGATGATGTGAAGTCCTTCTGCTAAGTTCCAATTAAAGTGTGGATTTTGTCACGTTTCAGGCGAATCTTTTTGTTGCAGTGTTAATAGTTCGCAATAACATAATCACAAACGGGTTAGGATCATCTGGGGCGAAATACGCCGTTTCCAGAGAACTTGTAAGTAACTTTTTGTTTTGACTATTTGCTAATTTTTGCGTAAAAACTTGTTTTGCAAAATTAAAAAAATACGAATCTTCAACTAAAAAGCTTCGTCCATAAACATACTTGCATTGAGGTATTGTTTGTCCAGTTAAATCCATGTATGCAGTCTGCATAACATCCAAACCGTTATTTCCTGCAAATAATCTAAAAGTCAATCCTATACGTGGATTAACATCCAAAATCTTGTATTTGCCATCTCTTTTATCATAGCGATAATCGATATCAACCATCCCCTTATATCCTAGAATATTAAGAAAACGTTTTGAAATATCGAGAATTTGCTCATTTTTTTCAGTTACACCGATACAGGTAACTCCCGCTTCGGCAGGTGATTGTAGAACTTTTTTACCTGTCATCCCAAAGATGCATTCTGATTTACTATTAAAATAACCATCAAACATCCATGAAGACTCTGCGTCACCCGGGATATACTCTTGAATAAAGAAGTTAGGATTACTCGTGTTTTCATTTTGATCATACAATTTGAGTAGCTGCTCTTTAGTTTTTACCATATAGTTGCTTCCCCCGCCAACCCTGGAATGCGAACAAATAGTTTTCAACATTAAAGGGAAGACAGCGTTCTGTGCATATTCTTCCACTTCTGCTCTCGAAAGGGGGAAAAATGCTTCGGGTGTGGGTATTCCATGCATTTTTGCGAGTAAATGTAATTCTTTCTTATTTGAAACTGACCTTATTATTTCAGGCGAAATATGTGGAAAAATGTAATGCTCCTTCAATTCGTCAGTATATTCTGCAATAATATTCGCATTCTCGTCAGAGTAGGGAATTAAAATAGCGTGTTCTCCAATTTTTTTGGCTACTTCTATTAGATGGTTTACTGTTTCTCTTTGCGAAGTTTTATAGTCTGCCCATACAAACTTTCCACGACAATACCTTGAATAGAACACAGGCGCCTTAATTTTTGGTTCATGAACAAAAACTTTAACACCCTGTCTTCCAAGGCTTCGAACGACACTAAGGCTTCCGTGGTGGTTCGATCCTAAGACTAACGCTGGTGTTGAGGTTTTTTGAATCTCAAATTTTAGCGTTTAGTCCACCTTCAAATGTCTGTAGTACTAACAAGTTAGCTTCCTATAAAGTAATATGTTTTTAGTAAGTGAGGTAAATTTTTTCGGTCTATTGATGAAATAGGAAATAATTGTTGATTCTAATCTCAATTGATCCTTTCTTTACATAAACATTTGAAACTTAAACCAACAAAATCTCGCCAATTTATATTGCCCTATTTGAAGGAAAAACTTGTGGCTTTTGTGCCTTTCGTTTTTGATTGATAAGAACCTGAATTTTTTTGCTTTGCTGTTGAATTTAACTAATGCTTTCGGTTTTAGCATGAACAAGCAACTACTGGGTTCATTTTTTTAAAATTTTGAGAATTAGTTCTAAGAAACTGTTGGCAAAGAAAACCCGGGTTACAAAAACAGCTTAGTAGCTGTCTTTGTTTCCGGTCATGTAAGCCCAAACGCTGATGATTGCTACTGTTAAGACTGCGCCTGCAACACCTGAAACCAAAAAGTTTGTGAGTCCGCCTAGTAGGGGTAGGACTGAGACTAGCCATGGAACAAAGTAGGTTGCAGCGACTTGTGCGATTATGCCTGCGACGAAGCCTAAAAGGGCTATTAATCCGAAGATTTTTACTCTACTGCTCATACAATTCACCTTTTTGTTTTAGGATAGGTTTCTGCATCTTTTTAGTGTAACTTACACGTTTCTGTATAAACGCTAGCATGATTGCTTGCAGTGTTTAACTTAAACAGTTAAGGTTCATGGATGTTTTGAACGTGCATATATACCCACATATATACGTGCATATTTTCATCATATTAACAACGTATAACTCTGTTTTCTGCAGTTCAGTGTGATTTAGGAGGTAAAATTAATTGTCAGAAAGATTCGCAAAGAAATGGGAAACTAAACGCGAGGAAGCGCCATTCGCAAACAGAATAAAAGACGCGGTGAAACCACCAGGACCACTAAAACCAAGGTTGGATTTTGCAACCCGCCGCATTGATCTCCAGGTCCAAAAACTAGACCAAGCTAATGAAAGATTTGCACAAAGAGACCGTGCAATATTCGCAAAAATCGTTGATGCATACACAAAACACGACAGTGCACGCGCAAACGTATTTGCAAACGAACTCGCTGAAGTACGAAAAATGTCCAAATTAATCATGAATGCAAAACTTGCCCTCGAACAAATCACATTACGTTTACGAACAGTATCCGAATTGGGCGACGTAGTATCCACACTCGGTCCAGCAGTCGGTGTATTGCGCAGTGTCCGTAGTGGATTAGTCAGTGTGTTCCCAGAAGCTGAGAACGAACTCGGCGAAATCGGAAACATGCTAAGTGGAATCATGATTGAAGCAGGCCAAGGCAGTGGCATGACACTCAACTTTGACTCAGTCAACGAAGACGCATCAAAGATTCTCACAGAAGCAGCAACAGTTGCAGAGCAAAAGATTAAAGACAAATTCCCAGACCTGCCACCAGGAATGCCATCAACAGCACCTGCACAAGCAGAAAGAACCACAGAAGGATACTAAAAAGGTAGGAGCTAAACAAAATGTCTAACTCCAATCTTTTTCTTTCTTTGGGCAAACCCATCAAAAACGAGTACGGGAAAATAATCGGTAAAGTAGCCTCATTCGCATTAACTCCTAACGGAAAATTTGACGCTGTATTCGTCGAATTTGCAGACGGCCAATTCTCAAGGCAATCAATGGACAACCTGAGATTCAATGGGTCAGAAATCACCTTCGTCTCAAAAATCAAATCCCAAGCAAACATGCTGTGTGACCAAATACCTCTGCTATGGAGAAAAGACCAAGCAGTAAAAGACCTAAACGACAAACACAAAATTGCTCCTGAATTATTCCAGGAACTTCACAGCAGCTTCGAAGGCGTTCTGAGCCAACTCAAAAAAGACGGCCAAGTCATAATTGACGAATCCGCAGTAGAAATAGCCCGGTGCGAGGAAGAAATCAAATCCTTAAGCTATGCTATTGCAAACCTTGAACTTGAACACGAAATCGGTCAAGTAGACGAACAAACCTACCAGACAGCATTCACTCTACTACAAGACAGCCTTAAACGTGCAACCACAGAAAAAACAGACTACGACTTAATCAAAAGCAAAGTTTCAAGCATCCTAATCGGCGACCCAGCAAGCCAGATGCCAAAAGCAAACAAGGTCTACGCTGAACAAGTGCAAGTATCACCACAGAAGCCAGCACCAGTTACTCCAACAGTTAACACTCCAGCCGCTGATCTGCCAGAGCCACCAGTCGTCGTCTACGTGAAAGAAATCGGCAAAGCCGGACTATAACATCAAAAAATGATTTGACATCACACATGGAGGGAAAGGGAAAAAATGGACTTTGGAACAAACAAAAATCCTCCTCCCATCCGTGATGTCGCCACAAAATCTATTTCTACCCTACGCATCCAGCAAAGCAAACTGGATCAAGCTAGTTACCGTTTAAAAGAACGCGACCGCATCCTTTTCGAAACCTGCATGGGCGCGTTGAAAAAGAACAATAAAGAAAAAGCCGCAATATGCGCCACTGAACTTGCTGAAGTACGCCGACTTGTAAAGTTTCTTTACAGTGTACAGTTAGCTATTGAACGTGTTATTCTTCGGCTTGAAACTATTCGTGAACTCAGCGATATAGTGGTGGATTTGAAGCCGGCTCTAAAGTTGCTTCAAAACGTTTCATCAGACTTATTCCAAGTATTACCAGACGTTAGCAGCGAACTAAACAATGTTAACGACACAATTCAGGAGACGCTTCACGCTACTAAACTGCGAAGTGACGAAACTGTCATTCCAGTTGGTCAAAAAACTGAAGGCGGCGAAGAAATCCTTAAAGAAGTTTCCAATTTCATCGAGCGAAAGATTGCTCAAGACTTGCCAGAACCGCCAGTTTCAGCTCAGGTTAAGCCAGTTAAGGCTCCGCAGACTCCAATCAAGGAGCTTGTTGCCCTGTCAGCAACTACCAGTGAAGTGTTTGGAAAGAAAGAAGTTGAAGGTTCAGGGTTTGATCCTGCAAAGACTTTGATTTCTTACAAGAAACATGAAGTTAAAGAAATTACTATGGAAATTAAACAGCCTGTTTCCAAGCAGCAGACACTTGAAGAAGTGCTTCTTGAATACGTGCGCAAATGCAATGGAGAAATTGATTTGTCACGTTGTTCAAGCGAGCTTAAAACGTCAAACAAGGAAATCGAGCGTGCCCTTGAAAATCTTGGGACTCAAGGTAAAATAAAGTTAGAATTAAAACCGCCAGAATAAGGGGAGAAAAACAAAACAAATGAGCGCCTCACATGAACTAGAAAAAGCAGCAACAGCTTACGCGCTGGATGCTGTTCGTATGGATAAACAAGGGCTAAAAGGACGAGCTATTACCCTCTACCAAAAAGCAATAGAAAGCCTTCTGCAACTTGTACAATTATACCCAGAATACGGCTTAAACAAAGTTTACGTTCAACGTGCAATAGCGTACCAAGAACGAATCAAAGCCCTGCAAGGCGTCGTATCCTCATCTGAAATGCGTGCCGAAGCAAACAACGATGCAGCCGGCGGCACAGGTGCAGCAACCATGGAAAACGACGGCACAGGCAAATCCAACAATGAAGAAATCATAGTTACAGAACGTCCCATGGTTAACTGGAGCCAAGTTGTCGGGTTAGACATAGCTAAGAAGGCTGTTAAAGAAGCCATCGTTTACCCAGTTCAGCGCCCTGACTTGTTCCCTCTTGGTTGGCCACGAGGCATCCTGCTCTTTGGTCCCCCAGGTTGCGGTAAAACCCTTCTTGCCGCGGCAGTAGCAACAGAAATCGATGCGAACTTCTACAGTATCGACGCAGCCTCAATCATGTCCAAATGGCTTGGCGAGGCAGAACAAAACGTTGCTAAACTGTTCGGTTCAGCACGTAAAGTAGCTAACGAAGGCAAAGCTGCAATCGTGTTCGTAGACGAATTAGATTCACTAATGGGCAACCACTCAAACGAAGTCGGCGGCGAAATCCGCGTCAAGAACCAGTTCCTAAAAGAAATGGATGGCATCACAGACAAAGGCAAAAACCTTCATATCTACGTGATTGGCGCAACCAACAAGCCCTGGGACCTCGATTGGGCTTTCATTCGACGTTTCCAGAAACGTATCCTCGTCCCTCTACCTGACAGTAACACACGACTGAACATGCTAAAGCATTACTCAAGCAATCTCACAATCGAAGCAAACGTTGACCTGCCAGAACTTGCACGGCTCGCAGAAGGCTTCTCAGGAAGCGACATCAGAGATGTCTGCCAAAGCGCGCAACTCAGCTTAATCGGCGAATTCTTCGAATCAGGAAAAGCAGCCGACAAAGAAGCAAAACCAAGACCATTAACAATGGCCGATTTCAGACAAATCCTCGAAGAACGTAAACCAAGCGTCAGCTTAGACATGCTAACGCAGTATAACAGATGGTTTGAGGCTTTCAAAGCTCTCTAACCAAATGGAGGCAAAAAAGAAGCAAGGCAAAAGGCAAAACACGAAGCAACCCCCGGGTTGGTGGAAAGGTTTGGAGAACAATTATTTTTGCACGCTCTCCCTTCTCCCCCCTCAAACTATCTCCAGGCCCCACAAACCCCAAAACGGGACTCCCGGGGCAGCTTCAAAGTTTTCGCCTAAACCTTTCTCAGTTTTTTAGTTCAAACTTTTTGTTTTGTTTGTGCTTGTTTTCTTTCTGCGTGTCTTGTGGGGTTTGTTTTGGGTTGGTTTTTTGAATTAGCGTTTGTAATGGTTGCAGAGTGCGTCTAAGGAAGTCTATTGGTGTCAATAAATGTCACTTAAAGTCTAAAAAGGAGCTTGTTCAAAACAGGTGGAAAACAGAAAAGTCGTTGGGTTACTGTGCTTTGTAAAGCTCGTCCGTATTAATCTGGGCTAACATTTTGGCGGTTCTCTTGTTAAACAAGCGTATAAGGCTATAAGTCGTAACAAAAGCGGTTACGAAAAGTACTCCTGCAATGGGCATTGTAACATTCATGATGGCGCTTAACGGGAGATTCAGCAAACCAAACCCCTTTGTAAAACTGAACGCCAAAATTAATGGTTCAACAATAACAATCACTGCAAGAATAGCCAAACCAGCAATTCTGTACTTGTTAAAAACGTTCAAAATGTGGTTGAGGTAATCTTTTGTCTGTGCTGGGAGGTTTTGGCTTTTTTTTAGTTCTTTTTGGTAAATTTTGGCGTAACCGGCTTGTTGCCATAGTGTTGATGTGTCTTTTGCTTGTAGGTCTCGGATGAAAAGATAGAATCGTTCGCTGTTGTCCACAACGGGTTGCGTCCAATACTCGTATCCAAACGGCCCTGAAAAAATTTGAACATTATTTTTCTGCTCAAACTTGTTGTACTGGTAACCGCTTACACCTAAAAGAGCTGGAATAGCAGGTAGAACGGCATACACCATAAAGCCTGCTCCATCAGAAGCTCCAAAAACTGTCAGAACAAACGCGAATGGCGCTAAAACCAAAATTCCTGCGACCACGGATATTCTCCATAGCCACATAAACGTTCTCTGATTTATCTGGGATAAAACCAGTTTAGTTTCATACCAGCCTAAAATGCTTCCCACGGTGACGCCCCAAAGCAAGAATAATCCCCTCTCCAGCGTGAATCCCAAAGGACCCGGGGCTGCCAAGTACAGTAATACTCCAAAACCTAAAGCGGTCACTGCTGCTCCGAATAGCCTTATTTTGGCAACGGGTATTCCTACGCGCACGGGAAGAATATTCAGACACCTCACTGCCAACCAATTTGTTCTGGGTATTTAATAAATTGACCCAGAAACACCGATTAAACCGGTTCTAAAAAAAATAAAGAACTTATTATGTGCTTTTCATTTCTTCTTTGAAAGTCTCTTCCAGCTTTTTCTTGTCGATGCCGATTTCTTCTGCTAAGCGTTTGGTTTGTTTTACGTAGGTGCGAAAGAGGCTTTGTAGGATTTCGGTTTTTTCTTCTGCAGTGATTTCCTCTTCCTCAGCAAGCAGCAGGGCGAACCAGTGTCCAAGGGTGGTTAGTTGGTAGGTTTTTATCCATGTGATTCTGCCGTCTTTCTCGTTTTTTTCCATGCTCTCGTCAAGCACGCCTAGGCTGGTGAGGGATTTTAGGTTTTCAATTACGGTTTTGTTGGAGTAGTTTAGTTTTGCTACGAGGTCTTTTTGGTATAGGCTTTTGTGTATGCCTTGTTTTAGGCTGTATCGTAGGATGTCTACGCCGCCTTTTGAGCCGAAGATTGCACTGAGGATTTTGTCCTTTTTTTCGGCTGGAAGAAAAACTACATAAGGATGTAACTGTTCGCCCATGGGTAACCCTTTTACATTGTATGGGGGATGTTCTGCTTTTAAGTGTTGTCGTTTTATTTTAGGTAGAAGTCGATGTTCTATAGCGTCTATAGAGAGACAAAAAGTCTGGCAAATAAGCGTTCGAAAAAATAAGAAAACAAAAAAGAAAAGAAAAATTGTTTTATTCGAGAATGATTCTTGCGTCGACTGTGTTGGCGCCTTTAGCGTATGCCATAACTGGGTTTAAGTCAAGCTCTTTAATTTCTGGATGTTCCATAAGGAGCTTGGATACGCAGACAAGGATTTGTGCAAGTGCGTCAAGGTCTGCTGGTGGAGTGTTACGGTAACCCTTCAACAGCGCGAATGCTTTAAGGCCAGTAATCATTTCTTTTGCTTCATCCATGCTTACTGGTGCAATCTTGAAGGTGACGTCTTTTAGTACTTCAACAAAGATGCCGCCTAAACCGAACATGAGTGTTGCGCCGAATTGTGGGTCTTTGATTGCGCCTACGATAACTTCGATTCCTGCTGGAGCCATTTCCATAATCAGGACACCGAGAATGTTTGCTTTAGAATTGTATTTTTTGGCGTTTTCAACTATTGTTTTGTATGCTGCTTCAACATCAGCTGCGGTTTTTAAGCCAACTTTAACTCCTCCGGCGTCAGATTTGTGGATGATTTCCGGAGAAACAATTTTTGCAACAACTGGGAAACCGATTTGTTCGGCTATCTTTGCTGCTTCTTTCTCGTTAGTTGCTAATTGGAATTTAGGAACGGTAATGCCGTATTCCGCAACGATCATTTTAGCTTCGGACTCAAGGAGCGCCTTACGGTTTTCACTGCGGGCTTGAGCGATTATTTTATCAGTCTTATTCACGTTTTAACGTCTCCATTAGTTTGCAAGGTATGACATGCAGGTTTCCTTTAAAATTCTTTTGATTGCAATACATGTTTAACTCATGGCTAAGAGCGAAAAAACTTTCGCGTCCGCCACCATGCCTGAAACCTTCGCGTACTCATTAGGTTGATGTGCCAACTCCATAATTGTGCTCCACACCACCGCTGGGATTCCCTGTTTACGGAAAAACGCTGCACAACTACCACCACCGATTCCGCCGACTGTTGCGTCGATGCCGCGTGCCTCCTTAATCGCCGCCTTCAACTTAACTACAACCTCCGCGTTGTCAGTTTCAAGCATCGGAGAAGACTGCTTCTGCAACAACTCCAACGTGATTTTGGCGCCAGTTTTCTCCTCATAGTAACTGAGTAACCCTTGGATGTCACTTAAAACTTCGTCGAGGTTGTAACTTGGTAGGATGCGGCAGTCAAAGTAGGCGATGTCTTCGCCGGGAATCACGTTTACTGCGTCAACGTTGCGTTCTTTTTTGGTAGGTTCAAAAGTGCTCACTGGCACATCAAAGAGGTCATCCCGCAGACTGTATTTTTCGTGCAGCATCTTGTCGAGTGCTAAGGCTACTTCCATGCCGATTCTGTGAGCATTCAACCCATTGTCCGGACGGCTACCGTGCGTTTGCTTGCCCAACGTGCAGATTTTAAGCCACAAAATGCTCTTCTCCGCCACTTCAATAAAGCTGCCATCTTCGTTGCCAGAGTCCGGCACAACGATGAGGTCGTTTGTTCGGAAAATGTTTTTGTCCATCAGGTACTCGATTCCGTAACCGCTGCCCTGTTCTTCGTCAGCTACGAAGGCTAAGCCGACGGTAAATTTGGGTTTAATGCCTAACTGTTTAAGCGCTTTCATAGCGTAAATTGAGGCAACCAGCGATTGCCCGTTGTCTTCGCTGCCCCTGCCGATTATGCGGTCGCCTTTCAGGATTGGATTGAACGGTTTGGTTTCTGTCCAAGCAGTTTCCTCTCCAGACGGAACAACATCCATGTGCGTAATAATCCAAAGCCGTTTCTCGTCTGAAGCGCCGTTAAGGTAAGCGATGACGTTGGGGCGTTTGCCGCTTGAAACCCGCGAGTCTGGAGCGTCGAAGCGTTCGATTTTGTCAAAGCCTGCTTCTTTCAAAAACTGAATTAAGCGTTGGGCTTTTTGTTCTTCGCCATCTCCGCCGTTTTCAGGCGCAATTGCGGGTATGCTGATAAGTGCCATTAGGGTTTGCGTCATTTCCTGTTTTAAAGTGTCTATTTGGTTGAAAACTGCCGTTTTATCCATGTATTGTGCCTTCAAAAAGAAAGATTAGCGGCTAAGCTTTAACGGTTTTCTATAAACCAAAAACAAAAAGAAAAGTGCCTAATGTTTAGGCTTGTTCTTGTAGTGCACGGAGACGTTTTATGATGTTTGGGTGTGTGGAGAAGATTTCTGCGAATCTGTCTGCGCCTGTCAGGTCTTTGGATAATGCGTCTTTTAAGAGTTCTTTTTTGCTTGTAATGTTGTTTGCGTGGAGTTCTTCCGCGTCTACTTCTGCACGGTCTGGGTCGCTGATGAATAGAGCCTTGAAGGATGTGTTGCTTTTTTGTTCTTCTCTGCCTCTGCTGCGTCGGAACTGGTTCTGGTTTCTGTTTTCGTTAACGATTGTTACTAAGCCTGTTGAGAGTTTTTCTGCGCCATTATCAACGATGGATACGCTGTGGCGGTCTGCATAGTACTCGCGTAGGCGGCTTAGGTATAGTGTGAAGAGTGTTAGCACCCACGAGAAAACCATGAAGGCTATGCCGATTAATGCGCTGCTGCCGCCTTCGTTGCTGCGGCTTCTACCGCCTCCAAACATGCCAGACAGCATCAATGAATAACCAATGTAATAGAATAATGCTGGCAAGAATGATACTACCATCATGACTTGGACGTCACGGTGTTTTAGGTGGCCAAGTTCGTGTCCGATGACTGCTTCAACTTCGCCCCTGTCTAACGATTTTAGTAAGCCTTGGGTTACTGCGACGCGGTTGCCTGTTAAGGGCGAACCATAGGCGAAAGCGTTTGGCATTGGGATTTGTGCCAGCATCAGTTTGGGTGGTTTGATTTTGCTTTTGAGGCTTAACTGTTCAATCATTTGGTGCAGTTCTGGGTTGTCTTTGGGGTCCATTTCTTTTGCTTTGTAGATTGCTCCGACAAGGTATGGTGAAAACAGCCATTGAGCAATGTTGAAACCAACTACGAGTAAACCGATGGTTACTATGCTTAACCCGATTCCGGCAAGCGTCAAGATTACTGCAAATACGAGGGTTGATAAACCAAAGATTGCCGCTAAGGTTCCAACCATTGAAAAACGGAGTTTCCAAGCGTTCATTAACGGTCACTAGTTACTCTTCAACGATTTCTTACGCGCACTTATAACTTTTATGCGATAAAATGAATTATCCTACCCGAATTATCTGCACCAAAAACCTGAAAAATCAGGTTGCGTCTGCCAGAACAATCAATCTTGTTGACTTAACGCTTAAATCCTGTCCTTCATAGCCTCCGCAAACCCGTTCCACCACAAAACCAGCATCAACCAGCATTTCTTGCAGCCGACTCAGCTTGTAAAGGCGTGTGGAGTGATTAAAAAACCTCATTTTTCCTCCAACTCGGTCTTTAGTAACCCAAAAGTCATTGAGTCGTTCATTCTCAGAGTCTATGGTTCTTTTCTGAAGCAAAAAGAAGCTTGGATATTCATACCACTTGTAAAAACTAAGGAAATATTGGCTGATTATGTTTGGGTATCTCAGCAGGGCAGGTAGAAGGAGCCATTTCAAATTCTTTAGGCTGTGTTTTGGGTACTTTCTTTTTAGCTGTTCACTGTTAAAAACATCCAGCACAAGCAAGCCTCCGTGTCGGAGCGTTTGGTGCAGTTCTTTTAGGCTTTGCAAGTCAGCTTCTTCAGTGGGCAGGTAGCCGAAGCTGTTGTCTAAGCTTACGGTTGCGGAAAACGTTTTTTCTTTGAAAGGCATCTGCTGCATGTCAGCTTTTACCAACTGCGCTTGGGGCTGGTGTTGTTTGGCGATTTTAAGCAGAGTTGACGAAACATCCAAACCAACAACGTTAAACCCCTCTTTTGACAGGGCGCTGCTGTGTCTGCCAGTTCCGCAGGCTAAATCCAAAATCCAGCCCTCATTGGAGACTGCGTCTTTGATGAATTGGATTTGCTTTTCTGTAGAATTTTTTTCAGCGATTTCCTGCCAGTACGTGCCCATAACATCAAAAACGTTCTGTTGCACCACCCTTTTTTCACCGCCGTATCCTTTGGGTCTGTTTGCTCGGTAGTAGATAAAACGTTTTTTACTGGATTAGCGGGGGTTTTGCTTTTTTGTTTTAAGAGGGCTTAAATAATAATTAACCTTCTTTATGTACCCTGAACTGGGGCAATGTCATTGACTGAAAAGCAGGAATGGCAACACGTTTACATGCTTTTGAAACTGGCAGAGATGGGTGCGTACCGCAGAATCGCAAAAATCTCCACAGAATTCTTAGCTGAAAAACTCGGAATTTCACAGCAGACTGCTTCACGTTACCTCATCGAGTTGGAACGTAAAGGCTGGATTAAACGAAACATTACCCCTGAGGGCAGCTTGATAAAGATTGACGAGTCAGGCGTTCGTGAACTGCTCAAACTGCATTCAAGCCTAAAAGTGGTAATCGAAACCGCTTACCCGCCATCAGTTACTCTTGAAGGAACCGTTTTCACAGGTTTAGGCGAGGGTGCTTATTACATTTCCAAAGAGACCTATCGTAAGCAGTTAACGGAGAAGCTTGGTTTTGAACCTTACCTTGGCACTTTAAACCTTAAACTATCAAGCGATTATGATATCAAAACCCGTATGGAACTTGACGCTTACCCAGCCATCGAAATTGAAGGCTTCAAAAACACAGACCGTAGCTTCGGGCTCGTAAGATGCTACCCGGCAATAATCGACAACAAAGTAAAAGGTGCCTTAGTAACTGCAACACGGAGCCACTACGACATTTCTGTGTTGGAAATTATTGCGCCAGTTTGCCTGCGTAAGCAGTTGAACCTTAAAGACGGTCACAAAGTGAAGGTTGAAGTTTTTACTTCTCCCTCTAAATCGGTTGATAAGAGTAGCTAATCGTGTACTCCGCTTGTTTTTCTGGTTTGCGTCTGGAAGCAATCAAGTAGCCTGCAGCCAATCCGAAGGCTAATCCGCCGAGATGTGCTAAGACGTTGACGCCTTCGCCCATGTTTATGAAGAACAGGAAGAACGCGAATATTAGTGCGCCAACGATTGATTGCTGCATTGTTTTTCTGTCATAAATTGTGACGGCTCCGAAAATCGCAAATATTGCTCCTGAAGCGCCTACTGAAATGAAGAGTGGTCCAAAGACTAATGAGAGTAGGTTGCCGACTAAACCGCCAAGGAAGTATATTCCTAAATATTCGGGTAGTGAGAACATTTCTTCTGCTCTTAAACCGAAGATTAACAGGAACATCATGTTGCCTGCAAGATGCACTATTGAGGCGTGAATAAACATTGAAGTGAACAGTTGATAATATGCGCCTTCAAAAACGAGCAGGTTGAATTGTCCCAAAGTGTAAACGACTTCGTTGCCTGTTACAAGTGCGTCTCCGCCGACGATAGCACCGTAAATGTAGAATGCAATGTTCAACGCAATTAGAATATATGTTACTTTGAATCGCTGTGAACTCTTCGGGACTTTAACTATCATCTTGAAAACTTCTCAACTATTTTCTGTCTAATCTTCGAGGAACTATCTAAAGCATCCTCTCCAAATTTACCAATCCTGACAATCTGTACAGGCAAATTGTGCGTTTTAAGGTAAACCTCTACGTCTTCTGCCATCTTTTGTTGGTCATACCCCAAAGCGATGATGTCAGGCTTAATTTTTGCGACAACTTCGCCGATGTCCAAGTTTTCAAAACCCAAAACCGCAATATCCACAACTTTGAGTGATTCTACGAGGGCGCGGCGTTGGTCTTCGGGCATGATGGGTTTTCTGCCTTTGGTCTTCTCAACCGTGCTGTCCCGTGCAATGACAACGATGAGTTCAGCGTTTTCTCCGCCAGAGCGTTTAGCGTCTTCCAGAAACTTGACGTGCCCCAGATGCAGCAGGTCAAATACTCCGCTGGCAAGTACTACTTTTCTGTTTCCGGTTTTCTGGTTGGCCATTCAAACGTCACTGCTCCCAGTAATCGTAAAGCGTCAAGTAACCCTTCACAGTAACCTATTGAGGTTAGACTTGTTTCAAGCTTACCGCTTGCCTTATAATACTTTGCATCAGCCAAATAATCGTTAATGTAACTTATCAAGTTGCTAACGCCCTCTTCAGTCACGTTAACCGGGGTTGGCTTTCGCTTCAAAGTGTTAAGCACATACTCTGCAGAAGCAATGTATTTTGTAGTTAATGTTTCAAGACTCATCTAAACAACCTCTTAAACTCCACAGGCGCACCAGCAAACGCAACTAAGGCGTCAACTTCCATGAAATGCAAATCGCCCGGGAAAATCAAACTGTAAGGAGGTGGACCAAAATCAAAATCCGCCAAATCCTTAACAAAACCTGCCTTTAGCATGGGCTCGTTGCTGCCTGCTCTGGCAACTCCAACCGCAACCGTGTCAGGCGTAATAACGTTGCCCTGCTTCCTCTCTTCTACTCCCTGCAGGGTTTTGATTGCCTGATTAATGGTTAAGAAGCGGTTTTCTGGTTCCCTTAAATCCAGTAGGCAAAGCGTGTGTAAGCCTGACTTTTTGTTTTGGGCAATTACGTTGTAGGGTGTTTCTGCGGGCGTTTCTGGGAAGGGGACAGTTACGGTTTTGCCGAACTTGTAATTGTGAAGTCCTGAGAGGCTGACGATTGCGGACATAATGGAGATGCCGTGTACGATTCGGGTGTGAATGCCCATTTTTTCCGCGTCAATGCGCAGGGTAACGTGGGTTGTTGCGATGAAGGGGTCGCCGGGCACCAGAAACACTGCTTTTCCTGTCTCTGCTGCTTGGAGGATGCGTTTGCCGTTTTCTTCTTCCAGTGTTTGGCGTGTGATGTTTTGGATTTTTTTGCCGCAGAGTTCTTCGAAGTGTTGCATGTTAAAGTCGGGCATGCGGCTGGTGTAGGTTTCCATAAACACGGCGTTTGCCGTTTTGGTTTCCTCTAAACCTTTGAGGGTGATGCCGTATTCATCGTTTAATCCTAAGCCTACAAAGACAAGTTCCTTCATAACTGTACCAGTAGTTTAGCTTAAGGTTCAAAATTATAAAATGTTCCCCCACTTTTCCTTTTTAACCAAGCAATACGTGGCGGAAGTGTGCAACTAAAACTTTATATCGGCTACGTTAAACTTGACAAATGAACAATCAGAAAACCGAAAACTGTCACCTTGAGGGACCATATCGTTATGCGTTGCATCTTAATTGTCGGCGACGGCATGGCTGACCGACCACTGCAGGAACTAGACTTCAAAACCCCACTGGAAGCCGCCAACCCCGTAAACATGAATAAACTTGCCAGCAAAGGCGCTTCAGGACTGCTTGACCCCATAGCCCCAGGCATCGCGCCTGGAAGCGACGCGGCAAACCTGACCCTTTTAGGCTACGACCCCTGGCTTGTATGCGGTGGACGTGGACCTTTTGAAGCCGTAGGCGCAGGTTTACAAGTTAAACCGGGCGATTTGGCTTTTAGATGCAACTTTGCAACCGTAGATGACAGTTTATGTTTGCTGGATGAGCGGGCTGGCAGAATCGGCGTCGAAGCCAAAACCTTGGCCGAAACCGTCGAGCAAATTCAGCTTAAAGTTCACTCCGACATTGAGGTTCATTTTAAGCAGTCACTTGGGTTTAAAGCTGCCCTTGTATTGCGGGGAGACAACCTTTCATCCAAAGTTACCTCTACCTTGCCCAAAGCTGGCAGTCTGGTCGCGGCAGTTACACCTTTAGACGGTTCCATCGAGGCAAAACACACCGCCGACGTTCTTAACGAATTCATAAAACTAACCCATCAGACGCTTGCTGCCCATCCAGTCAACAAGAAACGCAAATCAGACGGCAAAAAACCAGCAAACGCTGTCTTGCCATGGAGCGGAAGTATACTCCCCGAAATGACTCCCTTCCAAGAAAAGTACGGCTTAAACGGAACATGTGTAGCTGCGGCAAGCCTGATTAAAGGTATAGGCAAATTCAGCGGCATGAACGTGCCAGATGTTCCCGGCGTTACAGGCGAACTTGACACCGACACCTTAGCAAAAGCCGATGCGGCGCTTTCGGCACTTAAAGGCGGTAGCGACTTCGTTTACATTCACGTGGAAGCTCCTGACGAGGCAAGCCACGACGGCAACGTAGCGGGCAAAATTGGGATTATCCAAAAAATTGATGCCATGCTCGGCAGAATCATTGATAACGTGGATTTAGCTGACACGGTTGTGGTGTTGGTGCCTGACCACGCAACTTCCTGTAAGTCTCGGGCGCACACGGGAGACGCGGTGCCGGTCTGTTTTGCAGGTGGAGCCGTGATTTCGGATGGAGTAACTGTGTATAGTGAGCGTTCAGTCTATAAGGGTGGACTTAGCCGTATCAGCGGAAAAGACGTAATGCCCATGAGTCTAAATTACATGGGTAGGCCTGAAAAAATCAGCGGGTAAACAAGATGAAGCCAATCCAAAGCTTAGTTAAAGATAACATTAAGAATCTAAAGCCCTGTATTCACGGCGGAGAAGTTCATGATGCTGCATCTAAAAGTGGTTACAAACAAGACGACCTGCTTGATTTTAGTTCCAGCGTCAACCCACTTGGCACATCCCGCAAAGCCTTAGACGCTGCACAAACCGCTTTTGGTCAAGTCGCGGCTTACCCCGACTCAACATCCACCGAACTACGCGAAGTTATCGCTAAACACTACAGGGTAACTAAAAACAACATTGTAGTCGGTAACGGCTCAACCGAACTCATGTACCTATTCGCTGAGTCTTTCCTTTCAAAAGGCGATTTTGCAGTTATGGCAGCCCCCACGTTCGGAGAATACGAAGGTGCTGTACGAAAAACTGGCGCTGACATCCGCTTCATCAAGCTCGGCGCCGATATGAAACTTGATGTTGAAGCCTTCATCGCTGGCATGAAAGGGGCAAAAATGGTGTTTATCTGCAACCCAAACAATCCTACCAGCCTACTCACACCCAAAGAAAACTTGAAAGGCATACTTGATGCCGCACTCGAACAGGGTATCCTTGTTTTTCTTGACGAGGACTTTTTAGAATTCGTAGAAGGTGAACAACAGCTTTCCATGATTGGCAGCATCGACAAATATCCCAACCTGTTCATCCTGCGAAGCTTCACCAAACTGTTCGGTTTAACCGGTTTGCGTGTGGGTTACGGAATTGCAAACCCCGAAATCATAAACGTGCTAATGTGCGCCAAGATTCCTTGGAACGTAAACTGCCTTGCACAAGCAGCTGCGGTTGTTGCCTTAAACGATGATGAGCACCTGCAAAAAACTCACAGCCTAATCCAGCAAGAAAAAGCGTTTCTGCAAGAAGGGCTTAGCAGGGTGCGTGGCTTCAAGGTTTATGCTCCTGACGCAAACTTTTTCTTCATAGACATCCGTGAAACCGGTTACACGGCGGCGCAGTTAACTCAAAAAATGCTTGAGGAAGGCATTATGATTCGTGACTGTTCCAGCTTCGAAGGACTCGACCAATTTTACATCAGAATCGCGGTTAAGCTCCACAGCGAAAACGTGCGGTTACTGCAAGCTTTAAGCAAAGTAATTTAAGCGCAATGTTGAATTTGGTAAGCAGTAGCATATGTTTCAGCTAGATTTAAGCCTGTTTACCGACGCCGTATTCATATTCGCCTTAGCCTTCCTAATCGACATTGTCCTCGGCGAGATTCCAGACCAAATTCACCCAACCGTCGGCATAGGAAAAATCATAGCCTATCTAAAGCCAAAATGTAAGAACAAGAACCCAAAAATCGAGAAAGCCAACGGCGTTCTTCTGCTAATTACCGTTGTGCTTATTGTAGTGTTGCCGGTTTTCTTGGGTTTATGGGTTATCCGCTTCTACTTAGGCTCAATACCGTACATCATTGTGGGTGCAATTCTCTTCAAATCCACTTTTGCCATAAAATGCATGCGCCGCTACACCGTGCCAATAGCTAAAGCGTTAAAAGCTAACGATTTAGATGGCGCCCGCAAATTCTTGCCCTACATTGTTCGCCGTGACCCCAACAGCCTCAACGAACGCCAAATCATTTCTGCAGCCGTAGAATCCATTGCAGAAAGCACAACCGACGGCATTACCGGGCCATTCTTCTTTTATGCATTCCTTGGAGTCCCTGGCGCATTCATTTACCGCGTAATCAACACTCATGACTCCATGGTTGCCTACAAAACTAAAGAATTAATAAACATCGGCTGGTTCAGCGCTAAAATGGATACAGCAGCCAACTATATCCCTTCACGTTTAACTGGGCTTTTTATGGTTTTAGCTGCAGGTTTGATAGGGGAGAATGCTAAAGAGTCATGGCGCATCCTGAAACGTGACAAAAACACAACTTCAAGCCCAAACGCAGGCTACACTATAGGTGCAATGGCAGGCGCCTTGGAAACGCAGCTTGCAAAACCTGGACACTACTCGTTAGGTGATGAAGGAGAGATTACACCGGATGACATCTTCAAGGCGTTGCGGATAATGGAGGTAACCTCTTTGCTTTTCGGGTTAGTTATTGTTGTGCCGATTGTGGCGCTTAGTACTTTTGCTGTTAGTGGTTTAGTGGCGTTAAGTAACCAGCCATTAAAAGTTTAAAAACGGTTTTTGTTCATTTTTATTGAAGTCCTATGCAGGAAATAATTGCGTGGCTTTTGGAAGCAGACCCTTGGGTTCAATACCGAACTCGTCTTGACCTGCTTGGGGAACCTGAAAACTCTCCTGAAGTGCTTGAAGCACGGCAAAAAATGTTGACTCACCCGCAAGTCCAAGCACTCCTTAAAGAGCTTACAAATTGGCCCGGTACAGTTCTAAACAGCCACAAAAGCGCAAGCCAAAGTTTTCATAAACTTGCGTTCATAGCAGATTTGGGCTTAACACGTCAAGACCCACTTATCCCAGAAATAGTCAAAAAAGTAATGGAACATCAATCCGAAGAAGGTCCCTTCCAGTTGCCCATGAATATTCCCAAACATTTTGGCGGTTCAGGTGAAACCCAATACGCTTGGGCACTTTGTGACGCTCCAACAAGCGTTTACGCACTTATCAAATTCGGCTACGGCGAAGACGAGAATGTGCAGAAGGCAATAAAACACTTGGCAGGGCTTGTTCGCGAGAACGGGTGGCCTTGCGCTGTTTCTAAGGAAATGGGCAAATTTCGCGGTCCGGGCAGAAAAGATGACCCTTGCCCTTACCCAAACCTGATAATGCTCAAAATGCTTGCACAACTCCCAAATTACAAAGACAGCAGAGAAACCCGCACTGGGGCAGAATGCCTGCTTAGCCTCTGGAGCAACAGCCGTCAACTGCATCCTTACATGTTCTTTATGGGTACTGACTTCAGAAAAATCAAAGCGCCATTCATATGGTATGACCTGCTGCATGTGCTTGATGTTTTGTCACAGTTTGATTGGCTGAAAAACGATGAGCGCCTTAAAGAAATGTTTATGTTGCTTAAGTCAAAAGCGGGGCCTGATGGAAAATACACGCCTGAGTCTGAATGGAAGGCTTGGAAAGGCTGGGATTTCGCCCAAAAAAAGCAGCCGTCACCATGGCTTTCTTTGCAAGCGCTAAAAATACTAAAAAGACTAGAAAAGTCGTCATGATATCGATTTCTTGAGTGATTATACTGCCTTTCTTCTGGCTCCGCAGTTTGGACAAGCCAAAATTGTTTCAGGCATTGCACTCTCACAGTATTCGCAGTTAACAAGCCGGATTTTGGGCGCCTGATTTGTGGGTCTTTGACTTTCCGGTATAACCATCAACTTGATAGTGTCCGTGGTCAAGTCTGGTCTCCCATGTACTGCTACGACGCCTTTGATTTTCCATTCAACATTATCATTAATAGCCGAAAGCGTTGGGCGTGAACCGATTGGGATGTTTACACTTAACTTGAAGCTTCTGCTAACTCCGTTAACCAACTGTGTTGATGGGCAGCAAATGGGGTTTACTTCGTAGAGTTTTCTGGTTTCAGTTACCATTCTTGTAACCATTCTTTTGGCGGCAGGGTCATAATCAGTCCTCATAACCCGTGCTGTTTCAACACAGTCAAGTTCACAGCGCACCTCGTCAGCGTCAATTGTTTCATGCGGCATAACGGTCAAGGTTCCTTCTAAACAATCACCAATAACAACAAACTGTTCCGATAGCACCAAGTTGGCGTCTGCTTTAGGCGCGGTGAGGTGGCTTCCAAGTTTTTTCAGAAAGTCCAAGAGATATCACAAACAACAAAGCCGTAAATCCATATAAATTTTAGTTAGCCCAACTATGTACTTTTTACTAGTTCATTTTATGATTTTGTTTTCTTTTTGTAATTAAAACAGCTAAAGAAACAGCGATTATGGCAATGAAACTGACTGGAAGCAACAGCGCTATGTTATCGAAATCTGCAAAGCTTTCTGTCTGTTCCATGTTTGTGGCATTTGGGGTGTTCGGCATAGTAAATGTTTGGGTGACGCTCCAGTTGCTTGTGGCTGCGCGAATATACTTGAATTCGGTCATTGGCGGCAAAGTCTCTCTAGTAAATGTGCATGCGTAGGCTAAGACTGCTGCAACTTGAATATCAATCTCGTCCCCAACACTATAGTTTTCAGTAGGCAAAGAAATTACTGTATAATCGGAGTCAGACTGCATAATTATAGGAAAGGTCCGGTAATCAGCGACATAAAACGGGATTACTTGGAGGTCTTCCGCGAAATCTTGTGTGTAGTGCCCTTTTGTTCTAACAAAAAAGAACATTTGGCTCGTGTTTCCAGCTATTGTTGCGGGGTAAGGTTGGTTTTTGATGGTTAAATCTATGGTGACATTTTTTATGTGTTGGCTTTGAATGGTTGTGGTTGTTGTTTTGTTGTTGTAAGGGTTAGTTGTAGAACTTGTTATTGGTTCAGTTTCATAAGAGTGGTCAACAAGTGATACGGTGAATTCTGGGGTTGATGGTCGGGGCACGTTTGAAGTGTCAACAAATACTGGGTAATCTGCTGCGACAGAGAAATTCGTCAACACCAAGCTTGACATTGTTAAGAATGCAATAAGCAGTAAAGTCGTCGGGTTACCCTGTTTAGTCATGCCATTTCACTAAATGTGTTTGGTTGGTTAATTGTTAAAAGGTTTCTCGTAAAGACTTCTTGACTAAGCCAAGTCAATTTTTTCTGACTAAACAGTTGCGGATTTATGTGTCCTTTTTTTGTTTTTTTAGTTCGCTTTGTATTGTAGGTAATAGTATGTACTGGCTGGTTTCTGGTTGTATTCGATTGTTGTTGGGTATTGGAATGTTAATTTTATGACTTCATTGGAGTGTGCTGGTCCTAAATTGACTGTTCCATGGTTTTGTGGCGTGTATGTAAGTTCAGTTTCTACTGGCTCGCCAAACTCGTTGTAAACGTAAAGTACTATGTAAAACTGTGAATAGTCTATGGTGATATCGTTTTTTCCTTGATACTCTATTGTTACTGAGAGAGTTACCCTGTTTTCGCTGGTGTTTAGTTTTTCAAAGTTTGAAAATGTGTAACTAAATGTTACATCACTGTCAGGTGGTGCAGTTGTGCTTGTGTTTGTTGGGGTTTGGGTATTTGATGTTTTGTTTGGTGTAAAGAAATCGTTGCCACCTACAAGTATTAGGGCTGTTAAGCTAAGCACTAAGCCAAGCGATGCTAAGACGTAGAAGGTGGCAGTTGAGGATTTCATACATGTTTTATGCTGATTGTTTGAGAATTAAAGTGTGTTCGTAAAGGATTCTTGACTAAGTTTAGTCAATTTTTATTTACTAAAGCAGTGGTGAGTTGAATAGCCTGTTCTTGTTGAAGTTACGCTTTAATTTCACTCTTTTGTTTCCCAAATTGTCTAACTCTGTTGCTTTACTTTTCATATCAACCTATTAGGATCCAAATAGTGGTTCTATATTGAAACCTATAGAGGGTAGGTTGCTATTGGTTGGAAACAGCCCAAAAGCATGGTGCCAAAAGCATGGTGAAAACCAGTTGGTTATTTTTGGCAGTTTGGGCAAAGGTAGACTTGTCCGCCGCCGTGATTGATTTTCTGGATTTTGGTCCCACAGGCTGGGCAGTTTTGGTCTTTCAAGTTCGAACCCATCTTGGGCACGTACAAGCCGGGTTTGCCGTAAAGGTCCCTGAATTGTTCTTTTCCGCCAGCTTCCAGTCGATCTACAACCAAGTCCACAATCGCAGTGTAGAGCGTCTTTTTTTCTTCTGCTGTTAGGGTGGATGTGTTTCGTTTGGGGTTGATTTTTGCGCGGTAAATGATGTCTTGAAATGCACTGTTAGATAAACCTACGACTGCCGCTGTTTTGCCTACTAGAGCGGCTTTGATGTTTTGTTTTTTGCTGTCAAACCTTTCGAGAAAGCGTTCAAAAGTAAAATTTGCTTCCAGCGGATTTAAAATCTCACTGAAATCTCGCCTGTACAGGTAATTATATTCTAAGAGGCAATCTTCGACTGCTTGAATGCAGCCAATCCCCGATAAACTAACAGTCAAAACAGATGCGTCCTGCATGCCCAGTTTCAAATGAAACTTGGACGCTTCTTCTTGTGGCTGGTGAAGCTGGATATTGCCGCCGTATTCAGGTGCCAAAACAAGATTCCAACCATTATCAAACTTGACCCAAATAGTGTTACCCCGCGCCGTAACTGAAACAATTTTGCCCCCGACTAAGTGGTCAAAAGCTTTGGCGTCCTTGTTGACGCATCCCAGTTTTTGGAGGTTTTGACAGTTTTGCAGCTGATAGCTTTCGATGGTTTTGCCGGTTAACTCTTTATTCATTTGACCTGCGAGCAGGTGGGCTTCAGTTAACTCTATACTCATAGTTGGTGCTTCTATCCACTTTATTTAAAAAGAGAGTGTATGGTTAGGCTTAAAAACTAGCCGTTAAGTAGTTTGGGCATCTTTTACTTCGTAGATGATGTCGCCTGCGAAATGCATGTTTTGTGAATCAATTTCTTGAATCATTTTGTTAACCATGCGACCAACCACGAGCACCATAACGTTTAAGCCTCTGGAAGCAGCGACAGCGGCAGAGTGGCTGATACCAAACTCCAAGTCCGCTTTAAGCCCCAACTTGTTTACTACTGCCCTGCCAACGGCGCCCATGACTCCGATGCGGTCAGGCTTAAACTCGTTAATGTATGTTCTGATTTTGTCTAAATCTGCTGTTCGGCTGCCGCCTTTGCGTATGCTGGGCAGTTTTATGATTATGATTTTGCCTTGTTTTAGTTTGACTTTGCCTTTTAAGTCTTTTAAGCCGATGTCTTCGCCGGGAACTGCATCGTTTGCTGCGATGCCTACGGCTTCAACGTTTAGGTCGTTGACTGGTACGGTGTAAAAGATGCCTCCTTTAGTGATTAAACCAACTTGTTCACCGCTTTTCACTGGTTTTGTTGCTAGAGCTATCCAGGCGTGGTCAACTTTGAGTTCATTTTTGACGGATTTAACGTATAAATCAAGATTTTTTAGGTCTTCACGGAGCTTTGTGATGCCTTTTGGGGTTAATCGGTAGTCGGCGCGTTCGGACCCGGCTTCAAGTAAGCCTTCTTTAGTTAATTTTTTGAAGTATTTGGATATAGCTTGGATGGTTATGCCTAATGAGTCGCTGATGTCTTTTTGTTTAACGTGGGGTTGGTTTCTCATGACTTCGAGTAAAATTTGAAATTTTGTAAATTCTCCCTTGTCCCGTAACAAAATGTCTCGCGGTTGCTTGTGCATTTCGTATTCAACCTATGGTTAACTACTGTTAAACGAAACTTTATATGCTTATTGGCTGGAATATCCCCCAAGGAGAACTCAAAAGCATATGCACATTATGGAAGGTTTCTTGCCAAGTCCCTGGTGGGAAATTTGGTTCGCAATATCAATCCCAATAGTCGCCTACGGCATTTACCGACTAATCAAAGTAACAAAAAACGTTCCAGAATCAAAACCACTCCTCGCCCTAATGGGTGCATTCATCTTTGTGCTTTCAGCCCTAAAAATACCCTCAGTAACCGGAAGCTGCTCACACCCAACAGGCACAGGCTTATCTGCAGTAATCATGGGTCCCGGAATAACCTCAGTGCTCTCCATGATAGTACTTGTCTTCCAAGCGCTGCTCTTAGCACACGGCGGATTAACCACTCTTGGAGCCAACTTATTCTCAATGGGCATCGCAGGACCATTCTTGGCATATGCAATATGGAAGATTTGCCAAAAAGCCCACGTTAAGCCTGCAATCGGAATATTTCTTGCAGCTGCACTTGGAGACCTATTCACTTATGTTGTAACATCCTTCCAACTTGCATTAGCAATCCCAATCGGAAGCGGCTTCATGGACGGTTTCCTGTTCTTTGGTGGAATCTTTGCAATAACCCAAATCCCACTAGCAATCGGTGAAGGCATACTTGCAGTAGTACTCTTTGACTTCCTAGCAAAATACAAGGGTCAACTATTAGCTGCATTAAAAGTGATAAAACTCCCAAAAATGGAGCGAACAGCGGAGGAAAAACAACCATGAACAGTAAACACTACATCATCCTAATTGCCATTGTAGTAGTAATCTTTGCAGCCCCCCTGATTCTCTTGCCAAACGCAGAATTCGGCGGTGCAGACGGAGGCGCTGAACAAGCAATTTCCGACACAGGGTATCAACCGTGGTTTACCCCAATTTGGGAACCCCCAAGCGGCGAAATAGAAAGTCTCCTGTTTGCCTTGCAAGCAGCCATCGGCGCAATTATCATCGGGTACTTCATAGGTTATGAACGGGGAAAAAGAGCGAAAAAAGAAATAAAGGCTCCAACGTAGCCTTATACCGCGGACGAAAAACTGTATGGCTCACAGCGACTACTATGCGCAAATCGACAGGTACGCTTACAT
>JAWRIR010000087.1:0-6573 GCA_040268405.1 Thermoproteota archaeon
TTAATTAATTGGGTTAGATTGCTTATTTGCCCTTGTAAATCGGCTACCTGCTTGTCCAGTTGCTCTTTTTCAAAGGTTCTGTTGTCTATTTCGTTTCGGAGAAAAGAAATCTGCTCTATTAGTTGGGAACGGGGAAGAATGACGTTTTGATAGATACAATATACAGATGCAGAAACTAACACAATAACGCAAAGAACTGCCACTACCTTCTTAAGAGTGCCCTTCTTGACCATGATTTCTTCCGGCAATAACGGTATCCTCAAACGCTTAGTTGTATGGCCATTGTGGTTATTTATTTTTTTTATTTTTCCAAAAAAGTGTTGTTTTTCTAAATTAAACCAATGCTATAAAGGATGCCGAGTTAATGGAGTGATACCGAGGGCAGGGTTTGAACATACGACAAAATGGAACCTTCAGAACAAAAAATTATTCATTTTATCGTTTTTCTTAATTGTTTTCTTATTTCTTCTCCAATGAAAACTGAACTGGAGACTAAAACAACAACTGCCCAATCGGCTAAAGAGAGACTGGTTGTTCCAAATGCAGCTTGGAAAAAAGACAGCTCTGTGACTAAGACTTGTAAAGTAACGGAGATTGCAATGCCTAAGAGTAACCATTTGTTTGAAAAAACGCCAATCTTGAAAACGGAAAGTCTTCTTGAACGGCAGTTTAAAGAGTTAAAAACTTGAAACATAGCAATGGTAACAAAGGCTAACGTTTGTGCTCTAGCAAAGTTGCCGTTGAGACCTTCTGAAAATACCCAAAGGGTTCCTGCAGCCATAAAGGCGCCTACAAAGATTATGGTAAAGACCATGTCACGGTTAATTATTCGTTCCTTGGGTTGTCTAGGAGGCGAATTCATTACGCTTTCTCCTTTAGGCTCCAAAGCTAACGGAATGACAAGTAAACCATCAGTGACAAGGTTAATCCATAAGATTTGAACCGCCGTGAAAATCAAGGGTGCAAAAGGCAGAAGTATTAACGCTGAAAGAATGGTAATTATTTCGCCAGTATTGGTGCTAACAAGGTATTTTACGACGTTGCGTATGTTTTCAAAAATAACGCGCCCCTCTTCGACAGCGTTTACGATACTGGCAAAGTTGTCATCAGTTAATACCATGTCGGCAGTTTCTTTTGTAACGTCAGTGCCAGTAATACCCATAGCTATACCAATTTCTGCAGCTTTTAATGCCGGTGCATCATTTACTCCATCACCAGTCATTGCTACAACGTTTCCTTGACGACGCAGAGATTCAACAATTCGAAATTTATGGGTAGGAGAAACACGAGCAAAGACGGAAGTATTACCAATAATCTCGTCTAATTGTGCATCAGTTATTTTGTCCAATTCTACGCCAGTAATGGCACCAGAAGAACCAGCGATACCAAGCTCTTTAGCTATAGCTTCAGCAGTTAACTTATGGTCACCAGTAGCCATAATTACACGAATTCCAGCATTTTTGCACAAGCCAACAGCAGATTTAGCTTCACTTCTAGGCGGATCAATCATACCAGCAAAGCCAGCGAAAACTATGGTGGCACTTTTTTCTTTGAATGCAGATATCGTTTTTTCAATGTCATCCACGTTTATTGTTTGGTATGCCATTGCAAGAACCCTTAATGCTTGACTCGCCATCTGTTTGCTTACTTCAAAAAATTCTTGCTTTCGGCGGTCTGTTAACGTTTTTTCTTTACCATCTTCTTGCACATGGGTGCATAATGGCAGTATTGCTTCAGGTGCACCTTTAATAAAAACTTGAACTTGTCGGCCGTTTTCTTTATGGAAAGTGACCATGTATCTTTCTTTTGAATCAAAAGGAATCTCATCAATTCTGGGGTATGTATCATGCATTTGTTCTAAGTTAAGACCTGCTTTTACAGCTGCAACAACCAGTGCACCTTCTGTTGGGTCACCGACAATTTCCCATTGGATTCTGTCGTCTTTTTCGGTTTCAACTAGTTTTGCATCGTTGCATAAAGCCGCAATTTTTAGCAAATTGCTCGCAGATTTGTTTTGTTGAACATCGAATATTTGCGCTTCAAGCGTGAATTCTCCTTCAGGGTTATAACCTTCGCCTAGAACACTGATTAGCTTGTTATCTGTAAAGATTTGTCTAACAGTCATTTGATTTGTTGTTAAAGTGCCGGTTTTGTCAGTACAAATAACAGTAGCTGACCCTAAAGTGTCTACAGCTTGAAGCTTTCTAATTAAAGCATTACGTTTAGCCATCCGGTTTACACCAACAGCCAAAGTCACAGTCAAAACCGCAGGCAAACCTTCCGGAATCGCTGAAACAGCAGTAGCTAAAGCAAAAAGAAAAGTTTCAACAAAATCAAAACCCCGCAAAACCGCTATTGCAAAAACCAAAGCACTAGCCAACAAGGCAAATAAGCCAAGTTTTTTGCTTAAATCTTTGGTTTGCTTTTGAATTGGGGTTTCAACTTTTTCTGTGCCTTTGATTAATTCAGCAATTTTTCCAATTTCAGTTTTTAAACCGGTAGCGACTACTATGGCTTTGCCTCTTCCTTGAACAACAATTGTTGCTGAAAACGCCATGTTAACCCGGTCACCAATGGACAAATCTTTAGGCAACACGTCAACTTTTTTTCTGGCAGCCTGTGATTCAGCTGTTAACATTGATTCATCAATTTCTAAATTGAATGATTGAAAAATTCTTGCGTCAGCTGGTACTTTAGAGCCCGGTTCAAGCATTATCACGTCGCCGGGGACCAAATTGTTAGCTTTAATTTTTTGCTCAACACAAACTGCGGGTTTTTTACATTTTCTAAGCACCATTGTTTCGGGTCCAGAGAGGGATTTTAGTGCTTGCAGCGCATTTTCAGCTTTGAATTCTTGAAAAAAACCGATGAGGGCATTTACGATAATTACAATTGCAATTACAACTGCATCAATAAAATGAGAAACTAACAGGGAAATTATGGCGGCGACAATTAAAACACCGATAAGAGGATTCTTAATTTGATTAACCAATAAGGCTAACTTGCTTATGCGTTCTTCTTGGCCCAACTCGTTAGGGCCGTAACGATCTAACCTTTCGGCTACTTCAACGTCACTTAAACCATCTTCACTTGAATTAAGTGCCTCAAACGTTTCATCAACGCTCAAATCATGCCAAGAAGACGCCATTTAAATCACCAGAACCAGAAAATGAGCGAAATTTGCGAATATTTTCAAAATTGTTGAAATTTGAGTGGTGCCGAGGGCAGGGTTTGAACATGCGACAACTCGGTCTTCAGCCGAGCGCTCTCCCAGGCTGAGCTACCTCGGCACAAATCCTGGGACACTCACATCCAAAATAGACATACCCGTTTTAAAGGTTTCTGAAAACAACAGAACATTTAGTGAAGATTACCTAGTAAAATACAAAAAAAATAAAAAAGGGAAGATTTTTTTAGAGGCTATTTGCCCAGGCTTGACCAACGGAATTCAAGGTTTTGTAGTCTGCGTTAAGTATGCCTGAAGGGGAGTAAGTTGACGGCACTAGATCATAATATAGACAGCCTATTCCTTTAGAGCGACAAATGCTGATGAAGTCTTGTACATATGCTTTCGCGTTAGGAGCGTTCACGTTTGCGCCCCATTCATCCCAAATGACTTTTTGACCTTTAGCAATCAATGCAGATGATTCACGTTCTAGTAGATCAGCAAGCAACTGTTTTCCTTGAACAAGGTTTCCCGTCCAGTATGCTCGTTGATCAGGCAAGTAACTTGGTGGATAACTGTTATCGTACACGTAATAGATGTGGCGACCGTAAAGAATGTTTGAGAAGGGCAAGGGGTTAGCAGCAAAACCGTAGCTCGTGCTGTCAAAAACATCGTTAAACGGATAATTGTTAACGATTATAACCAGATCAGGGTCTATCTGTCTCCATGCATTTATTGCGTTTATACAGAATTGTCGGTAAGCAGCGAACGCAGATGAGGAAGCAGTTTTGTATGTTCCACCATTTGATGGCTCATTCATAATCATGATGCCATATGGTTGTAGTTTTGCAATCTTGCTGCCCCAACTATTGATCCAGTCTGATTGAGCAGTACCAACATTGTTTATGATGTTTAATTCATCTTGGACTGACATTGCACCGGCAGATGAGGCTAGTGTTTGGATGACAAGTTTAACGCCGGCTGCATCAAGGTAAGACTTGAGATTAAGTTGATAACTCGTGACGGGACTATTTACTGCCATAGCTTCTCGCCAACAGTTTGCGCCTGAGGCGGCAGCTAAGTTTACTAATCCCCGAATATCAACTGGGTTTGAATTTCTATCGTAAGCCCAAGAAGGATGACCTAAGCCAAGCAGTAAATCTGTTGTGGATGGAGGGATTGTTGTTGTAGGTGTTGGAGTAGGGGTAATTGTTGGAGTTGGTGTTGGAGTAGGAGTAGGCGTAGTGGTTGTTATCGTGTAAGTGGCGTAGATGCTTGTTGATGATTTTTCGTAGCCTGATGGGGTTCCAAAGTATGAGGGGTAATCGTTGGAGTAAGTTGCAGTTTTCCAAGCGTGAGAATTGGTTGATGAAACAGACATTAAGCCAGTTGAAGATTTGCTGCTTGATACTACACACAGCCAATAATATCCAGTGCTAAGTGAAGTTTGGTCAAGTTGGAAGGTGTTCCAGCCTTTTGTTGTTACAGCTTGAGCGTCGCTTTGAACTACAAGTTGTGAGGGTGCACCGTTGCTGTCAGTGTATATTGCGGCTTTCGCGTTAAAACCGGTAGATGCAAAGTATGCTGTGATACTTTGGACTGTGCCACTTTGAGTTAGTTGAAATCGTGTTGCGTCTCTATCTGTTTGGAAACAGTTTGTCATTGTTCCTACTGAAGTGTTACCGAATGTTTGAGTGATGGTAGCGCCTTGGGCAGGAACTGTGGCGATGAAAGCTAACATGCTTAATAGTAGCAGTAAGCTGCAGAATACGGTTGCAGGTTTTTTGATGCTTTGAAGAGATAGTGAAGATCGGTTTTGGTGTATATTGAGTATCCTCATTTATTGTCTCCTTTCGTGTTTTTCAAGCATATTATCGGTAGCATAGTTTTAATGATTTTTGTTAATTTTCATGTCAAGTTTTGTTAAACACTCTTTACAAAATTTTTAACGTACATTTTCATTTTGCGAAGTAAAGTTAGCAAGCATTTACTGCATCTTTAAAAGACACAAAAACTGGCCTGAAAAATGTAAACAAAAAAATAAAAAGAACTAAAATCCAAGCAACGCGAGATGATTCATAACAACATAACCCACCAGGGAACTGCCTAAAAAGCACAAGAAAACAAGCAAGCCCTCATGTTTATGTTCATGGAAATCTGAATTTTCATAATTTGTCATACACTTTTTCGCCTATAGCAATTCATTTATGTGGTTAGAATTGAAAATAGGTTTTATGAAAGGTGGGTATGTATTTTGAATCTTTGAAGTTTTACAGAAAAAAAGGTGTTTGCTGTGTTATTTTATGGTGCAAACACCGAGTCAGGTATTTCTGGGTTTACTTGGACATCGTAGAGTCTTGTGGTGTCGCCTGTTGATGGATTAGTGTATGTGTAGTCTCCGGTTCCTGACCATTTAGTTAGGTCATCGAGATAGCTGTTCCAGAGATTATTCCATGTGGTCCATTGGGAATCGTAACTGTTTGAAAGGTCAACCCACTCGTCATTCACGTAACCCCAAGCTTTATGCTGCGCACCATTAATGATGTAGATTACGCTTTGACTGACTCCAGGAACGGTTCCGTCTACGCGCAACATCATGTTATCGGTTCCAATGTTTTTTGCCTGCAACGTGAACGAGTAGGGTTTAGAATCGCTGGTGCCGCTGACGCTGAATTTTAGACTGGATGCCTCTTTGACGTTGGTTTGAGATTGGCTTGGGTTTATGTTGTAAAGTCCCGCGTTTAGTGTTAAAACAACTGCGACTATTGCGACTGCTACAATTATAACAACGAGTGTTCCTGCGAACAGTGCCCGTCTTGAACGTCGATGAGGCATAGAAGGCGTTGGTGCGGGTGTTGATAGGGCGAAATGACGAAAAAGTGTATGCATCAAAATTTTGCCCCAAACCTCTAGTTGACTATGATGGAATAAACGTTTCGAAGTAGGTTCTCATGGTATAGAGTATTCCCTTTTTTGCACCTGAAACACTAACGCCCAAGCTACCTGATTGTTTATGCCGTTGGGTTACATGTTATTAGGTAAAGGGTAAAGGAAAGGTTTTATGAAAGCCTTACATAGTATTTGAAATCGAAAACAGGGGACCGTTAGTCTAGCCTGGCTAGGACGTCGCCTTCACACGGCGAAGATCACTGGTTCAACTCCGGTACGGTCCACCACAAAAAATTTGGGTTTTAGTTCTTGTTGTTTAACTCATCCGTGATGCTGCTGAACTGCTCGAGGGCTGCTTGCAGGTTCTCAATGATGTCACGCGCGATGACTTCCGGCGCTGGGAGATTGTCGGTGTCTTCTAAGCTTTCGTCTTTTAGCCAGAAAATGTCCAAGTTCGCTTTGTCACGGGCTACAAGCTCCTTGTAAGTGAAGGATTTGAAGCGTTCGGCTGGTTTGCG
>JAWRIR010000088.1:0-32630 GCA_040268405.1 Thermoproteota archaeon
TTGTCTATTTAGCCGTCCTAAAGCGTAGACTTAAAAAGCATTTGAAAGAATAAAGCTTGATACCTAATGCCTCTCTTATACCCGTTTAAACGAGTAACCCGCAACTGGAAACTATTCGTTGCACTGCTAATCGGAATCATACTTGCATCAACATTTTTTGCGGCGGTAGACATTAAAGCAAACATAGTAGCAAAACAAGCGTTAGACCAGCAGCTTGACCTTCTCGTTACTGACTTAGAGTACCGATCTTTCAATAGCCGTTTTAATCTAACTAACCTTGATAATGTGATAAGCAACATAACAAGCGTAAATGGTGTTGAAGATGTTGCGTTTGTGTTTCGGTCTAATCAGCCCTTCAAACTGTCAAGTGATGATTATAACTCAAGCTGGTATGGGCCTGTAGTTGCTTTTCCAAATTCGTCAAGAATTTATAAAGAATGGTTAAACAGGCCAGAGGGTGGCGTTGGGGAAAACGAAACTTATCTTATTTCTGGTCAAACTTTTAAAGGTCGTACTTCTGTTGGCGATAACATTTCTACAGCGATGGCTTTTTGGGTTCCTGCAAATTATACTTTCCAAAATGTTCCTGTTAACCTAACGATAGCTGGTTATGCAAATATTACGGATAAAGGCTACTCTCTAATCACCGGTAATACTTGGGGGCTTATTAGTAGTGATCCTTTAAGCTCTGTAGATACGTACCGTTACCAGCAGGATATGATGATTGTTAGTTGGGAAAACACTGTAACGAAACTATTGTCCAACGTAACCGATGGGGCTATAGACTCGACTTTCTTAATTAACCTCGACCACGATGCCCTCATAAATCCCTGGGATACATCAACATCTGCCGAAAACGTTGAAACAGTTGCCGAAGCCATAAGAAACACAATCTTGGCTAACTTTGAATATCAAGGGTATGTAAGCAACATTCTTGGTAACAATTTACGAGTTTATGAAAATAACTTCCAAGGAACGCTACTTAATTTTCTTTTAATCTCTTTCCCGGTGTTCTTTGTAGCCTGGTACCTTGGGTCAACAGTTTCTGACGTTTCATACAACCTAAGGCGGCGTGAAATCGGTTTACTCTCTACTAAAGGTTTATCCAGTGGTCAAATCCAACGGATGTTTTTGACTGAAGCTTTAGCCATCGGTTTTGTCGGCGGCGTTATCGGCGTAGTCTGTGGAATGATTTTGAATCAGGTTTTCCTTGGCGAGTTTAATCTTAACACGCTTTTTAGTTCTTACTACTTCAGCCCAATCACAATGGTTATCACCGTAATCTTTGGCATGGTGTTGGCGTTCTTTTCAGCGTTTATGTCTGCAAGAAAAGCCTCAAGATTGCCAACTGTAGAAGCACTAAGAGACTATATAGATGCTGACATGGACAAGGCTTACAGGAAAAAACTCACCTGGGTCGCATTCATCCTTGGAACTTACAAAATAGCCGTGTTTGCTTCAGGCATAAACATGTCGTATTTACTACAGCAACTAAACATGTCCATAAACAACTATTACGCGACACTTTTCATTCAAGGGTTTGCAATTTTTGATTTAATCCTTACCTATATTGGACCGATTCTTTTCTTCTGGGGACTCACCAAAATTCTAATTCAGAACTCTCTAAAATTCCAACAGTTAACCTCTGGCTTCTCCAGAGTTATGGGTGATTTAGGCGCTTTAGCAGTAAAAAATGTCCGCAGGAATCCTGCACGCATAGCAGCCGTAGCATTTCTAATCGCATTTATCGTGGGATACAGTGTTCAAGTAAGTGGCCAACTGTCAAGTGAGCAAGATTACATTGCAAGACAAGTACAACAAGCGGTAGGCGCAGATATATCTGTAAGTGTGTTAAACGCAACCCAAACACCCAAGATTCTGGAAAACATTTTAGCCAACGTGTCAGGAATAAAAAACACGACATTGGAGTGCGAACTTACTCAGACAGCGTCGTCTGATGGTGGTGGTCAAACAACAATAATGCACACGATTGACCCTGATTCTTGGGCTGTAGCTGCTTATTATGAGCCTCAATGGTTTACTGGTGTATCCTTGGAGCAAGCATTTGACAGTTTAAGACATGACAACATGACTATTATTTTGGAACGTCGTGTAGCTCAAAATTTGAACCTTTCAATAGGCGACAAAGTGGGCATTAATTTCCCTTCAGGAGGACGAAAACTTACAATCGTAGGCTTTTTCGGTCCTGAACTCATGGAAGTATATCCAAACTCTCCAAAAGTGGCTGACCAAACGTGGTCCTTCATACCTCGAAACCTCTTCAACATGTCCTCAGAATACAGCGATGCTTACAAGCTTGAAAGATTTGACGAAAGAATTCTCATAAAACTTGAAGACGGCGTCAACGGAACTTTGGTTGCTCAACAAATACGAGACTTGGACCTTGAAATCTTAGGTGTAACCTCTTTCGATGAACAGTGGCAGAAATCCCAGCAAATGAACAACATCAACACTTATGGCAGTCTTCAAAACTTGGATGTTCAACGGATGGGTCTAGTGTTTGCTGTTCTTTCAGCATCTGTTGGAACAACTCTTGTAAGCCTTGTCAGTTTGCGGGAAAGAAACCGTGAAGCCACGTTGATGAGTGTAAGAGGCTTATCTTATAGGCAACTGGTCTGGATGTTCTTATCCGAGAACATTGCAGTCATGACTTTCGCTGTGCTGCTCGGTTTAGGTGTGGGCGCAATAATTGTTTACGGTAACGTATCCACAGCTTCGATAATGCCTTCACTTGTAACAAGACACGTTGCCTTCTCCACTGAAGCCATAGTTTCAATATCCTCCTACATAGCGTTGATTTATGCTTCAGTAATTTTCTCAGTTTTGATAATGTCACGACAGTATGTTAGTAAACTTGATAAAATGGTGAGATTAAGATGAACGGCTTAAACATTAGAATCAGAGACCTCGTAAAAGTACACAGGACAGGAAAAATCGAAGTACAAGCCCTACGCGGCTTAAACCTCGACATAAAATCAGGCGAATTAATCTCCATTATTGGCCCAAGCGGCAGCGGCAAATCCACCCTACTCAACATCATCGGTGGTCTTGACAAAGCAACAGCAGGCACCGTTCAAGTCGGAGAAAATACCATAACAAGCTATTCAGTAAACCAGCTTGTTGACTTTCGAAGAAAAACTGTTGGCCACATTTTCCAAAACCTCAACTTAATCCCAACCCTAACAGCCAAAGAAAATATTGAATTTTCTATGGTAGCTTCAGGTGTTTCCCGAGGAAAACGCAAACAACGAGTGCAAGAGCTGCTTGAAACCGTAGGCTTGCAAGACCGCGCTGAACATAAACCTGAAGAGTTAAGCGGTGGTGAGCAACAAAGAATTGCTATTGCTGCCGCCTTGGCTAACGATGCACCCGTGCTCTTAGCTGATGAACCTACAGGCGAGTTGGACACTGCAAACGCACGTTTAATTGTGGAGTACCTCGTTAAAATTAATCAGGGTTTAGGCAAAACCATCATTATGGTTACTCATGACCCAAACGTAGCCCGTGCTTCCCACAGGATTTTACGAATTGAAGATGGCTTAATCAAAACCTCGTTAGCTCCCTCTGACGTGACCGTTAAAGAACAAGCTGGCACATACGTTGACCACCTCAAAGAACGCATTACAGAAATCAGTATCCAGTTAACCCAGCTTGACAGCGACTTTAGAACCGAAAAAATCACAGGCGACGAGTACGTGCAGAAACGTCAAAGCTTAAAACAAATCCGTGACAGCCTAAAAGAAGAATGCTCCCGCATGGGCGTTATCCCCCCATAACCTTCCCCGTTTGCGGTAAAAGAAATCGTTGAGCTTGCCTAGAAAGAATTAAATCATAAACATTTCCTCTAAGCTATCATGAATCCATTCCTTGGCGCCTATAAAGAAGAAGACATGAGCCTCTTTACAGACTTTTACGAGTTAACAATGTGCGCGGCGTATTTTGACAACAAAAACTTTGAGCCCGCCACCTTTGACCTGTTCATTAGGCGTCTGCCCGAAAACCGTTCCTACTTCCTGTTCACTGGGCTGGAACAAATCCTTGTTTATTTACATAACATCAAATTCACTGAGCAGCATCTTGCGTACCTTAAACGGCAGGGGTTCAACCAGCAGTTTCTTGATTACCTGCGAGACTTCAAATTCACTGGAGACGTTTGGGCAGTCCCCGAAGGCACAGTAACTTTCCCCAACGAACCCTTAGTCCGTATAACCGCGCCAATTATTGAAGCCCAAATTGTTGAAACATTCGTTCTTAATACCGTTAATCTACAAACTACCATGTCAACCAAAGCCAGTCGCGTCATACACGCTGCAAAAGGCAAAGCCGTAATCGAATTTGGTTTACGCCGAGAACAAGGTATCGACGCAGGCATGAAAGTGGCACGAAGCAGCTACATCGCCGGATGCAAAGGCACATCCAACGTGCTTGCAGGCATGGCTTACGACATCCCCGTCTTTGGAACCATGGCGCACTCCTTCATAATGTCTTACCCCAAAGAGCTTGATGCTTTTCGAGCATTCGCCAAAACCTTCCCCGACAAATCCACTCTGCTGATTGACACTTACAATGACATTGCAGGCTTGGAAAAAGCTGTCATTGTGGCTAAGGAGCTTGAAGCTAAAGGGTTCAGGCTTGGCGGCGTCCGTTTGGACAGTGGCGATTTAGCGGAAACAAGTAAGAAAATCCGAAAAATCCTTGACGAGAACGATTTGGGGTACGTCAAAATTTTTGTTAGCGGCGACTTGGATGAGTTCCGTATTTCCGAGTTGCTTAGTAAAGGTGCAAAAATTGATTCTTTTGGTGTCGGCACCAAAATGGGTACTTCTTCGGATAGACCGTATCTTGACGTTATCTATAAATTATGTGAAACCATGACGGCGCCTAACGTTTACTCGCCAATCATGAAGCTAAGCACTGACAAGTTGACTTTGCCGGGTCGCAAACAGGTTTACCGTTACAAAGACTCAAACGGCAAATATTTGCGGGACGTTATCACGTTGGCTTCTGAACGTGTGGATGCTGAACCTTTGCTTGTCAAAGTAATGTCTGAGGGCAAATTAACCTACACGTTGCCGTCACTTAATCAAATCAAAGATTTCGCCGCTGAAAATCTTTCCAAGCTTCCAGAGAAACATAAGGTGCTTACTGAGGCTGAAGCGTACCCTGTAGAGTTAAGCCAAAAATTGCAGGAACTAATCAAAACTTTGCGTGAAAAAATTACCGAGAATGAGATAACTAACCACAATCATGCCTAAAACGGGTTAGGGCTTGACAACTGTTTTTTTCAGGCTTAAACTTGCCGAATATGGCAAACACTTAATAATCTTTTTAGAAAATTTGTATTGCTATTAATCAAGGGAAGAAAACAAGTTATGCAAAATCGTCCCGTAATAGTGGCTGTTGGCCGAACAAAGTTTGGAGAACATTACGGCAAAGAGCCAGAAAAACTAATTGAAGAAGCATGGCTTGCAGCATCAAATGAATGCAATCTAGAAAGAAAAAATCTAGAAGCATGCTACATGTCCGACTGTTTCTTGCCAATCACCAACAAGCTTGGCTTGGAAGAAGGTTTTCTTTCTGAATTAACCGAACTTCACGTGCCAATGGAAGTAACCCGCTCCTTCAGCGCTGCACTAAAAACAGCTTGCTACGCAATCCAGGCAGGCGTCTACAACACTGTTCTAGTCGGCGGCATCGAAAAAATGACTGACCGCTGGGACAAAATACGCGACGACCTTATGCTGCTTGAAGACCCCTGGAGCTACTACGCAGGTGGAACACCAGAAGCAAACCATGAACTCATGCTCCGCGCGTACATTAAAGAGCACGGCATAAACGGCGAAAACCTTGACAAACTATACAACGCGTTAGCCCAAGTAACAATTAAGAATCATGCTAATGGCGCAAAAAACCCTTACGCTCAGTATCAACGCAAAATCAGTTTAGAAAGCGTGCTAAGTTCAAGAAAAGCCGCAAACAAAGCTTTAGGTTTATTCGACTTCGCACCAGTTACTGATGGTGCAGCCGCACTAATTCTGACCAGTGAAGAGGTTGCCAAAAAAATGGGTGCTACCCCAGTGTACATTTACGGTTGTAACGCGGCAACAGACTATCTTGACTATTCAGCCCGTGACGAGTTAAGCCATTTCGTTGCAACACAAATTGCAATGAAAAAAGCCTTAAAAACCAGCAATCTAAACACTTGGGACATCAAGCTTTGGGAAGTTAACGACCAATCCACTATGATGGAAATGGTTTCTCTCGAAGACTTAGGCTACTGCCCAGCTGGAACCGCCTGGAAAAGCATTGCTGACTCCTGCCCAAACAGCAAAGGCTGCTACGAAGTTGACGGCAAAGAATTGTACGTTAACATGGACGGCGGCTTAAAAGCTGACGGTAACCCATTAGGCGCTACTGGTGGAGCACAAATCTATGAGCTTTACAGGCAACTAACTGTGAAAGCTGACCAACGCCAAGTAACCATTGACGGCGCCGCACCAAAGTACGGTGGCTCGTTGGAGTTTGAAGGCTTTGGCACTAAAGCTTATGTAACAGTTTTAGGGAGAGAATAAACTTGAGCAGTGAACCAATAGAACGTAGAGTATCTTATCTTGGTGACCGTTTACGTGCAAGCCGCTGTCAAATTTGTGGAAAAGAATACTTTGAAGTACGCGATTACTGCGGCAAATGTGGCAGAAAAAGCTACGGAAAAATGGACAACATTGACCTTTTCTACGAAAAAGGCAAACTCGAACTTTGCACACTAATCGACGAGCCAACAAACAAGTTCAGCAAGCTTGATCGCTTCGTTTACGGCATTGTAAGTTTTCATGACGGAAAAATCCGTGTACCCGCAAGAATAACTGACCAACTCTTAAACAAGGGCGACCTTGACTTGGCCAGTTTTGAAGGTAGAGAAGTCACTCCACGGTTCCGTAGACGTTACTCAGTAGGCAAAAGCGAGGTTGTTCCAACAATCTCCTTAGCCTTCACCTTAGCCGATGAGTATTATCCTCATCAAGAATACAAGGTTGTTCAGCCAACCAAAGACTACGAACTGCCCGGCATCGTTGGCTACGGCGTTTACAGTTCACGTTTCCGTATAAAGGACGGCGGCATTGAACGTGCAGTACCATTTATGGATGAGGACTCCGTAACTGCAGCTGTTGAAGCAGGTAAACTTGCACTGATTCACTCAGGTATTGACAGCAGTTGGGTAGGCAAAGTTTACGCTGGCTCAGAATCCAACCCGTACGCTGTAAAACCAATCGCATCCAAGGTCGCCCAAGTTCTACAACTCGGAGAACAAGACGGCGACCTGCAAGGAGTCGACGCAGTAGACACAGAATTTGCCTGCAAAGCCGCTTCAAGCATGTTCAAAGACGCATGTGCCTTGGTAAGTTATCCACGTTCAGGCATCAACTACGCCATGGTTATCGGCGCAGACAATTCTCAATCTGCACCACGCGGATGCCCAGGCGGCGAACTTGACGCTTTCGTAGGTTACGGCGGAGCTGCCTTTGTTTTCGGCAAAAAAGACGTTATCGCTGAAGTTGAAAGCTGGTACAGCTGCACATCAGACACTCCAGACTTCTGGCGCCGCGACGGTGAACCATACCCAATGCATGGTGGAAGATTTACAGGCGACCCAGCATACCACAAGCACGTTCGAAAATCTGCAAGCGCACTGATGGAAAAATGTAACATGAAAGCCAGCGACTTCACCTATTTCGTTCCACACCAGCCGAACCCCAGTTTCCCAGTGCGCATCGCCAAAGACTTAGGATTCAAAGATGAACAATTCATGCCAGCAATTCAAATGACCAAATTCGGCAACACATACTCAGGCGCATCCCTCGTAGGTTTAGCAGCAATCCTTGACATAGCAAAACCAGACGACCGCATCTTAGTTGCAAGCTACGGTTCAGGCGCAGGAAGCGACGCATACATACTGCGCGCAACAAGCCAAATCCTTGACAAACGAAACCGCCAAAAAATCAACGTCAAATTCCTCGCAGAAAACCCATTCATCGAATACATCGATTACGCAACATATCGTCGTCTCAAACAAGGCATGTAAACTTGGCTGTTTTTAGCAGCCTTCTTTATACTGTTTTTCAACATATTAATGGCGCGTTTTTGAGCCATTAGTACCTACCCCCTATAGGTTTCAACATAGAACCTCTAATAGGCTCCAAATAGGTTTGCTGTTAGCTGTTAGTAAACCCAGTAGGCATACAAACAATAAACCTACGTGACGACACCTTAAACATCGCCATATTCGCCATTGCTACTTTGCTCTGCATAATCATCTTGATAGCAATCATGATGAAAAGAAAAATCTGCTAAAAATTTGTAACTGTCACAATAAGCTATCTCTCTACCTGCGCCTGTAGGTTTGTGCAATGAGTTAATATTGCTTGAGTAAGCTTGGGAGTACTGATTTTTGTATTTGTGCAATATTTTCCATGTATTTTGGTTTGCTTTTTTTTGTTAAGCAGCAGTTAATTCAGCTTAGCTAATTTGAGATTGGCTTTGCAGTTAGCAATATTTTGTAACATTGGCATCTTGATTTATGAATTTTTAATCCAAACTAAAAATGCGTAATATATTATATGTTGAAAACATGCCTTTTGCTAAACTTAGGACACGATCCTGTATGAAGCAACCATGCATTAACGTTTGCCAACGGTTACGCCAAATTGTTAAGAGTCACTGGGCTCTTAGTACTGTTGTTACAACGTTGATCATTCTTGTTATTTCAGTGTTGCTTGCGGGGGTAGTCGCTTATTTTGCCATCAACGTGACAAGTACCCGGGTTCAAGAAGAAAGTTTGGCTTTGACCAAACAGCATGTTTGGTATAATGCTGTAGGTGAAACCAGTCAAGCTGCAATTATGATTATAAATACTGGTGGACGTGATATTGTGATCGACAAATTGGCTGTCCGCGGTCAAGTGTCTGACTGGTCTAAGGTTTTTTATGCTGTAACTGACGATTCTATTGATGACGACTTGTTTTATAACTCAACTTTAATTGATAATGGAACTATTACCTTTGGCGGTTCTGGTCGAGTGTTTAATCAGGCTTCTAGTGATCTTACTTTGCAGTCCGGCAAAACCTTGATTATTTATATTGCTAATCCTGATAGCATCAGCGTAAACGACCTTGGTTTAACTGTCTCTATTGCTATTATCACTTCTCAGGCAATGTATTATAAGAAAACCAATGTGCAGGGGGCAATCGGAATCTCCACTGTTTCAAGTTTACCTAATCCGTCAATTCCTGATGAACCAGGTACCAGCTCTCTTGTGATTCAATATGCCTCAGCGTACAATAGCAATACTGGTGAAGATCAGGTAGGAATGGTATTAACCAATATTGGTAGTTCAACTGTGCTGTTTTTTTGGAGTAGCTTATACATCGACGGAATCCAACAGAATAGTGACAGTTACGTTTACACCTGCATTAACGTCGAAACATATTCTTCAGATTTACCCTACTACACTGGTCAATTAATCCAAAATTATCATCTTGTTGGTGGCGGAGGAGGTTTCAATGTGGCTCCTGGAATATCCTGGATAGTTTATTTTGAGGGTTCTACGTTTTTCGATTCGTCTGATGAAGGGTCAACGGTTGAAATAAAGCTAGAATTCAGTGGCCAAAATACAAACACTAAACATATAACCGTGCAACATCAAACATAAGCCTACGATGACTAATGGCATGTTTTTTAGCCAATAGACAACTATTTCTTTATAGATGTAGCATTAAATTCCGTTGTCTTACTATGTTATATTTCCATCTACCCATTATATGTTTTACATGGGGGGACCTCTATAATAGGCTCTAAATGCGTTGGAGGCTAACAAGGTTACCGCTTTTTCTTCAAACGGTTGTTCCGAAACATTAATTATTCTTTCAAAACACTGCACTAATAGCAGAAGGCGCAAGTGGATGGCTGAAAAAGATCGTCCCCGTTGCGAGAAATGCGGAAACTTTATCGACGAATGTAAATGCGTATGCCCATATTGCGGTGAAACCGATGGCTGCACCTGCTGTATAGGCAACGATAAGGCGACTGGCGGCGGATAACCGCTGGTTAAAAAAATAAAGTGTTTGCTTCAGGAGTGAAAATGATTTGACAATAGAGAGTATAAACTGGATGGCTGGCGGGCCTCAAGGTAGCGGTGTAGATACTGCCGCTAACATTTTTGGTAAAGCCTGCGGTTACGGTGGATTGTACGTTTTTGGCCGCAGAGAATACCATTCCAACATTAAGGGTCTGCACAGCTATTTTCACCTACGAATATCTAGAACTGCAACTTTGGCAAACGTTAACGATGTTAACTTGTTGGCAGCTTTTGACGCTGAAACAGTGGTAAGGCATCTTGACGAGGTAATGCCCGGTGGAGCAGTAATTGTTGATTCCCAACAATTAAACCAAAAAGTCCTAAGCATACCCACCTTACCTTTTGAGTACAAAGACCAACTTGTCGCTTACATGAAAGAGCAAAATCTAGGCGAAACAGTAAACGATTGGCTCAACCACGCAAAACAGCGCGGCATCGATGTTTTCCAAGTGCCTTTCTTGGACCTAATTACGCAGCTTAGCAAAAAACTTGGCATACCCCAACTAAGCAAGCTAACCAAAATGATTAACGTCTTAACTATTGGCGTTTCTTTTGCGATGTTTAAGTTTGATAAAGACCTTGTTGAGAAAGCAATCAGGTCAATGTTTGGCGAAAAGATTGCTGAAATGAACGTTGCCGCCCTAAACATTGCTTATGAGTATACGTTGAATAATTTCAAAGGCAACTTCAACTATAAACTGGAAAAGCAAGATGCTTCGGAAACCCGAATTTTTGTTAATGGTAACCAAGCTGTTGCAATGGGCAAAGTGCTTGGCGGCTGCAGAGTACAAACCTACTACCCAATTACTCCAGCGGCAGACGAAAGCGAATACCTTGAAGCCCACGAAATCCTAAAAACAAGTCAAGGCGACGAAGGAATAATTGTAGTTCAAACAGAAGACGAAATCGCCGCCATAAACTCCGCTTCAGGAGCCTGCCTGTCAGGCGCAAGAGCGGCAACATCCACATCTGGACCCGGCTTCTCATTGATGGTTGAAGGCTTAAGCTGGGCAGGCATGAACGAAGTTCCTGTAGTAATCTCTTATTATCAACGTGGAGGTGCTGCAACTGGATTGCCAACACGTCACGGACAGCAAGACTTGCTTTTTGCAACACGTGCTGGTCATGGTGAATTCCCAAGAATAGTTCTCGCGTCTGGAGACATCAAAGAATGCTTCTACGATGCCGCCAAAGTCTTCAATCTTGCAGAAAAATATCAAGTTCCTGTAATTCATTTGATGGATAAAGCGGTGGCTAACTGTTCACAAACCTATCCCGTGTTTGATTACAGCAGCTTTAAGATTGAAAGAGGCAACATCGTTACCGAGAATGACCTTGAAGGCAAAGAATACCGACGCTTCGCATTAACTGAAAACGGCATTTCACCACGTGCATTTCTTGGAACAAAGAACGCTGTCATCTGGTACGTAGGCGACGAACGAAATGAGGAGGGTCACATAAGCGAAAACCCCCAGAACAGGCGACTTATGATGGAGAAGCGAATGAACAGAATAATGTTGATAGACCAAGACGTGCCAATGGAAGAAAAACTGAACTTTTACGGCGACATGAGCTCCGAAAACATAGTGTTTAGTTGGGGTTCACCCAAAGGCGCCATAATTGAAGCCATCGACAACCTCAAAGAAGAAGGCTTAAGCTGCGGTTTCATGCAAATACGCATGATTCACCCATTGCCCGCGTCAAAGGTTCGCTCAGTTTTAGAGGGCAAAAAACGCATCATCGACATAGAACACAACTATCTTGGTCAACTAGCAATAATCATTAAAGAAAACACTGGCATAAGCCCAACCAATCAAATCTTAAAGTTCACTGGTCGTCCAATGACGGTGACTGAAGTGCAAGACGCTTTAAGAAAAGTGTTAACTGGAAAAGCAAATGAACGAGAGGTGTTGATGTTTGGTTCTTAAACCTTCAGATTTTAGAACAGACGTGTATGCAGACTGGTGTCCCGGCTGCGGCAACTTTGCAATAATGAACGCTTTCCAATTTGCCTATGCTGAATTGGGATTAGCCCCTCATCAGGTTGTGATGGTTTCAGGAATTGGCTGTTCAGGCAAGCATCCGCACAACGTCAAAGTAAATGGTGTTCACACTTTGCACGGCAGAACCTTACCGTTCTCGTTAGGCATCAAACTGGCTAATCCAGACTTAACTGTGGTTGCTATCGGTGGTGACGGCGACGGTTTAGGTATCGGCGCTGGTCATTTTGTTAACGCTGGCAGACGCAACCTCGACATGACATATGTTATCAATAACAACGGCGTTTACGGTTTAACAAAAGGACAAGCTTCCCCAACGCTGCGACGAAATCTTCAAACAAAGTCTCTGCCTAAACCAAACATTAACGAACCTACAAACCCTATTGCATTAGCCGTTACCTCAGGCTTTACTTTCGTAGCGCGCTCGTATGCTTTTGACTTAATGCATCTTAAAGACATTATAAAACTAAGCATTCAACACAAAGGTTTAGCCTTCATTGACTGCCTGCAGCCATGCCCAACATACAACAACATTAACACAAAAGACTGGTACAATGGCGAAGACCGAAAAGACGCCAACGGCAAACCACAATCACGACTTTACAAGCTTGACGCAGAAGGATTCGACCCCGTCGTAAAATCATGGGATGAAGATTTCCAAAAGAAAATGGCTGCCTTTAACAAAGCACGTGAATGGGGCGACAGAATCCCAATCGGCGTCTTCTACAAAAACGAACTCGAACCAACCTATGAAGACCGCGTTACTCACCGCATTCCATTCTACCCACAAAATCCGCCGGCAAAACAGAAACTCAAAGACCAAAACGGCAACTCAGTTATCGACCTAAGCGAGTTCATGGACGACTTAAAAACCAACTAAACCCCTTTTAGGTAATTGACAGCGCTATTGCTGTCTCATTTTTTAGAATAAAAATCAAAAATGAAATTTTAAAAATTAAAAGCGTGTGGCGTTTTATCCGACTGTTAATTTGCCGAATTTGCCAACGTTAAGTTGGATTTCGCCTTTGAAGCTTGTAACGTAGCCGTTATCAATTTTTACATTGTCGCCAACGTTTACTTGCTCGATTTGCTCGTTCCACAGAGTCAGTTTTATGCTGCCTGTTTCGTCTGCAATTACGGCGTCAACTATTCTGTAGGTTGCGTCGCCAAATTTTGATCTTACTTCTCTTACGTCGCCTTTTTCTACGACTTTTGCTTCGACGATAACACGTTTAGCACCATCGCGGAGGTCTTTAATTTCCATACTCACTTTTATCACCTGTATTAGTCTAACGAATGTTTGAATTCACTTGCAAAAAAGTTGACAATCAATATAAATCTTGCTAACAAGCCTTCAAGCAGCCGTGGGCACATCAAGAAATCGTTAAGCAAAGAAAATAGAAAAAGAAAATTTTTGGGGTCGGCTTACGCCTTAACCCGTATGCGCCTAAATTAGGCCTATTGCAGAGAGCAGGCTTAGTACCAGTACAGTCAGAATTACTGCGCCGACTGCGGTTGCTATGCTTTTAACGTATGAGAATCCTGAGACTGCTTTGACTGCGAAGGTGGTTAGGGTTACTTGCCAGACGTACATGATTACAGTGATTGCGGTGCTGATGGTTGTGTAGGTGGTGGTGGCTGCAACTATTGACTCGTAGGTTGCTTGTGAAGAGGGTGATGCGCCGGTGATTATGAAGTCAGGGTAAATTAGTGATGCGTACGGTGGGAAATCGTATGGGTAATTGACTGTTGGCAGCGTGAGTGAGCCAAGTAACGCGATTACGGATGTGATTACGAGAACGATAAGTACGAAGCCTATTGCGATGAAGAGTGGTCTCCAAACAACGTTAACTGCTTTCAAGCCTTTGAGAATCAGGTAAGATACTGCGGCAAGAACAATCCATTGGAAGAGCGCTTGTATGACGATTGAGTAAGCTGCAAAACCCATGAATGTTCCTAAACCTAAAGCGTTAACTTGTGTCATGTATCGACCGCGGAAGAATAAGCCTTGTAGTAGAATTGTGATGTCTGAAGCTGAAGCGTAGGTTAAGTCAAGTTTTAATCCGGTTACTTCTGCCCAGTTTGGTGAACCGGTGCTTTGCCAGTCTGAAGTTGCAACGGGGATGGTTAGGTTGTTCCATTCGCCAAGGTTGCTTGTTAGCATTGAGGTTATGTCAAGAGTAAAGTAGCTTGATGTGCCATTGGCAGTGTAGAGGGTTAAAACTGCTTTTTGTGGTGCAACATTGGGCTGCACCTGTTTGACGTTCATGCTTAAATTCATGAATCCGTCTTGACCACAGTTTACAGTGTACCCGAACTGTTCAAGGGTCGCAGATAAACTGTTACTGTTCGTTATGGCGAACTGCAAACTGTTGTTTCCATAATATGTTTGATTTATGAAGTCAACAGAATTCTGAGTAACAGTTGTACCTGTTGTTGTAATCCATTGGGACGCGTTGGCAGTGGTAAACGTGCTTAACTCCGTCACCGGTGGCATTGTTTGTTCATAATTTATTTTTGAATAATACGAGTAATAGTAAGTGCTTTGTAAGGCTACAAAGAGCACAATGATGATTGCTACGCCCAAATATTTGGGGTTTTCAGCAATTTTTTTGAATGTTTTGTGAGGAGCGTAAATGACGCCTAAGATGTCCTTAATAACCAAAGCGGTAAACTCCGTACTCAAAAAGTAACTTGCCTGTTTATAAGGATATACAATAATGATTTTTGATAAATGTAAATTAAAAACGTGTTTTTTGAAACAAAAAATGGGGGAAGGGAAAAATTCCCTTCAAATGGGAACTATTGTTTAAGGTATGTATTGGTCGTCTATTACGGCGTTATCAACTGACAAAACTGTGGTTCCACAATTGTACAATTCAGCAAGACCTATTCGCACGTCCGTAGCGTCACCGTAATTGCTGGTATTGTCACCGCCTACTTGTATTGCCTGTTCACCGTTAACCCAGAGGGTTGCGCCTCCGTTAGACGCTGAATTAACCCACTGCAGTTCCAACGTGAACCAGCTTGAAACGTCAAAGGATGTCTGCAAGTATGTTTCAATGTAGCTTGTGCCATCTCTTGTTTCAAGCCACAACCGAAGAGTGCCACTTCGCATCGCTAAACCTGCCGCAGCAACAATTGTGCTTCCTGAACGCAACTCGATAAGTTTCACTCTGTCACCGTTTTCAACGAAAGCGTTTTGAGTTAAACTGAACGCGCTCTTGACATAGACTTCGCCGAGAGGATTTGGTAAAGTCTCAACAACGTATGCTTTCTCGTAGCCGCCTTCGCCGTTTGAAGTGAAAAGTGCTGCGTAATTGCCTGTCTGAACTGGGTTGGTGGTGACGCCTGCTGTCTCGCCTGCAGTACTGCTTGAGCTTGTCCATGCGTTGAAGTTGCCTGATTCAAAACCGTCCAGTAAGATTTGGTCAGGTGGCGGTTGTGATGTTTCAATGAATACTGGCGTTATTTGATGGTTGGTGTTCATTGTTATTTGGTAGGGGTTATTGTTTGGCATTGTGACGCTGTCAACTATCCAGCCGTTTAAAGTGTAGCCTAAAGCGGGGGTTGCATAGATTGAGGCTACTGTTCCTTCGTCATATTCGTAAGTGCCTGCTGAAGGGTTTGTTGTTCCATGAGACGCGTCGCCTATGGTTAAGGTGTATATTTCAGGTTCAGGTGGAGTAGTACCGCCTTGGGCAGTGCTTATAGATACGTCGTCAACGTAAACTGATGTTGGCGCGCAGTTGTAGAGTTCTGGAATGCCGACTCGTGCGACGGTGGCGTTTCCGTAGTTGGCTGTGTTTCTGCCTGTAATGGACGCAACAAGGTTGCTGTTGACGAATAATTCGCCTAAACCGGCTGATGCGTCTGCTTTCCAATGTAACTCAACAAGGTACCACGTGTCCGTGGCTGGTGTATCTGTTGAGTATGCGCCTACAGTGGTTGTTCCGTCACGTATCATTATGTGCCAATGCAGGTTTCCGCTGCTGTCTTGTCTCCAGCCGCCGTATGCTAAGATGTTGCCGCCTGCCATCATTTGTATGAAGTAGAATCTGTCTGCATTGTCAGCTATTCCTGATTGGTCAACATACACGTAAGCTTTAGTGTAGACTTCACCTAGGTTTAAGCCGCTTCGTGAAGCATATGCTCTTTCGTAGCCGCCGTCACCGCTTGTGGTAAAGAATGCACTATAGCTGCCGTCATGTACAATGTTGGATGCTATGTTGGTGGTTTCGCTTGTTGTCCGTGTTGTTGAGCTCCACGCGTTAAAGGTTCCAGACTCAAAGCCGTCCTCAAATACTGGTGATGGTTGAGGTGTCGAGGTTGAGAAGGATGCCGTGACAACTTTGTTGCTCGTCATGGAGACTGTGGTTGTTAGTGAGGTGCCTGAAGCATCGCCACTCCAACCTACGAATGAGGCTTCCTCGTTTGGTACTGCTGTTAATGTAACAGTCGTTCCAGACGGGTATGTTGCTTGGTTGGGGTTCTTAGTTACTGTTCCGTCACCGTTAACGTTCACTGTCAACGTGTATTCAGTTGGCTGCTGCTGACTGAAAACTGGCGTTAGCTCGTAGTTTGCGTTCATTGTAAACGTATAGGGGTTTGCTGAGCCGACGTTAGTGCCGTTTCTTAACCAGTAACTGAGTTGGTAGTTGCTGTTTGGAATTGCTTGTACTGTAGCTTGAGTGTTTTGCGAGTACACGTAAGTTCCAGCGGTTGGATTAGTGTTGCCGTTGCTTGCTGTCCCAATTATGAGGTTGTATTGTTGAGGTGGTGCAGTGCCTACGGTTATTGTTGGTGAATTCACGGCTGTACCATCTTGCCATGAATCGTTGGGGATAACTTGGCATCTCCAAACTTCACCTGAATTGGTTTCTTGGGCTGCTATGGTGTTGCTGTTGCTTAAGCCGTCTTTAGTTTCGGTGTAGCGTTGAAGCACTTGGCCTGCAGAAAGCATTGTTGGGTAAATTCTAACTTCATCCATTGACCCAGCAAAGTCTGAGGTGCCTCCAAGACCTCCGATGTCTAAAATGCCGTCCAATGTAACGTTAATGTTTCCGCTGAACGGTGTTGAAGCTCTTAATGCTCCGTCAACGTAGAGTTGTAAGCCAACTCCTGACTTGTACGTGCAGACAACATGGTGCCATAAACCAAAGTTAGTGTAGTCACTGTATTCAACGTATGTTGAGCCTGTAGTGTTGTACATGTACCAGTAGAATCTGTCTCTGTCAGCATAGGACCGGAAATCAGAACGGTAACCTACACCGTAAGAAGAGCCAGAGTAACCGCCTGTACTGTAACTTTGGTCATGCTTCATAATTACTGTTTCAGTGCTTGTTACTCCTGAGGATTTAATCCAGTACTCAACGGAAATTTCTGACCAACCTCCGTTGCCGCCTAAACTGTTGCTGTGCTCTTGAACTCTAACGTAATCGTTTCCGTCAAAAACGTAGCCGCCGCCTACAACACCGTCCTGTGTCCAATATGCTCCATAGACGGTGCCGTCGTTTCCGTAACCAGAGTAATCATGTGTTGACGGGTTTGTTGATGTTGCGCTTGGGGTTTCAGTGTCAAAAGCAAGCTGAAGGTTTGTCTGGGAAACACTGTTTTTGGTCCAATGGAAAATGTTTGTTGTCTCATCACTGTCTGCGTCATTTGTTCCTTGAACTGTGGCTACAAGGTTACCTGAAACGTCAATTAACGAGGGTGTTCCTGTAGTTGGCGCAGTGTTGCTTCTAATCACAATAGTTGCTGATGTTTGAAGGGTTCCAACTGAGCCTTCCGCGTCACGGGGTAATACTGTAAAGTACCAGTTATGTCCCACAACAGTGGCTGATGCTGGAATCGTTAAAGTATCATTGTATTGTGATTGCAAGGCGCCGTTTTGGTACCATCTTATTTGGGTGCCTGCTTCTATATCGCCTTCTATGTCAAAGTATTGATAAGCTGCTGTCAACGTTTCACCGTCTAATCTGTAATTGCGGTCTCGCAGCGGATAAACAACCAAGTCTGAAGCAATTGGCGGACTGTTTATCAAAATTGCGTTTACGGATCTTGCGGTCCCTTCAACGTAAGCGTCTGTTGGAATCACTTGGCAGGTTAAAATATTGCCTGGTGAACCAATGCCAATTGGAACAAAACGTGCACTGCTGCTTGAACCGCTTAACATGTTTTGGTAAGAATTGGCTATTTGCTGTGCTGGTTGAGCGTACTGGTAGATTGCTACTTCATCGATTAACCCATTGAAAGGTTCAACGAGTCTACCGATGTAGACGGGTTCGCCGTAGCTGTCTTCAAGTGCTCCTGAAACGCCTGTTCTTTCGCCTACAAGTTCACCGTTAAGGTACAGTTTTATGCCTTCACCGCTCTTGTAGGTAAAAGCTATGTGGTACCAAGTGTTCAGTTGAAGATTCACGGGTGCAGTGACTGTTTGAACACGGTCTGAAGAAGCGTGGTTGTCATCGTTATAGTTTATAACGCCGGTTTTAGGCCAAACTGAAGCCATCAAAGTGTTGGAGGATCCGCTTTGGAAGCCCAACTCGTAGCTTGGGATTTTGGCGATAATTCTTGATCCAGTGTTATATTCTTTCAGATTTATCCATGCTTCAACAGTTAATTCTGTCCATGTGCCATCGCCGCCCAGTTCAGGTTGATTGTCAGCATACGTTTTGTTGTCGTAGTAGCCTTTGCCACCGTCGCTTATTGTTATCACGTCGTTTTGCCCATCAAAACTGTAAGCGCCGCCGACTATGCCGTTTGGAACCCAAGTGGCACCATTTACGATGCCGTTGTTTCCGTAGGCGTAGTCTTTGGTTGAAGTTGCGCTTTTTAAGTTAAAGGGCAATTGAAGGTTCGCTGTGGATACACCGTTTATTAGCCAACGGTAAATGTTGGTTACTTTGTCGCCGTTGGTGTCTGTTGTTGATTGGTTGGTTGCAACAAAGGTTGAGGATGTTGTGCCTAAGCCGTCTGTTGCGGTCAGTGTCGGGTTTGCTTGTGTTGGGGCAGTGTTGCCAGCGGGTGTTGGTGAAAGCGCAGTGTGGAACGTGTAAGTTTTGGTTGTATTGTATGTTCCATCAGTTGCATTTACTGTCCACGAGTAAGTAGTGTCATAGGCTAAGCTTCCCGGATTAATGTTGACAGTGTATGTACGCCAATTGTAAGAGTCTCCAATGCTTGAGCCATTCACGCTTCCAATGTTCGGCGAAGTAGTCACGGTATAGTTAACGCTTTGGCCCTGATGTTCACGCATGTTAAAGCTTAATTGTGTCGTAGTGATTGGCACGTTAAGCTGGTCACTTGCAGGTGAAGCTGGAGCCACAATCGGGGCAACCCAATAGTTAGTTCCCCAAGGGGGAATCTCGTATTGAGCTACGCCGTTGCGTTTTTCGCCGTAATACGTTACTTCTGAACGTATACGTTGTGCAGGTTTTGGTGCTTGAGTGTCAAAAGCGTAAATGGTTCCTGAAGACGAATGGGTTACAAGTTCCAAAAGGCCATCGCCGTCAATATCTTGAATTATCGGGTAAGCCAGTTGAGAGCCTATAGTGTTGCCGTTGAAACGTGAAATGTTCTGTACTGATTCAAAGTTGCTGTTAAAAATCATTATTGCGCCACGCCAGTATCCCGTTTCAAGTGAGGTCCCGTTAGGTACACAAATGATTTCCATTCCTGGTTGGGTTGGGGAAATATCTGCAACAACAGGAGACCACTTGGTATCGCCGCCTGCAAGACTGAGTTCTGCATCAAGATGACCAGTTACTAAATCAAAAACATCCGCGTAAGGATCATCGTCATGGTCGCCGTCACAGCATATAAGCTCAAGGTTTCCATCTCTGTCGATATCGTAAACTGTGAATCCGTAATGAACAGACATGTCATTATGAATAAATCTTTGAATTAACGCTCCGGTGGTAGAGTTAAGTATACTCATTCCATCTCTGTTACCGTACATTCCCGCAAGGACCTCTAAAACGCCGTCACCGTTAATGTCTACAAGAACTGGTGCTTGGCTGCTGCTTAGAAAGTCGAGTCGTTGCCAAATGATTGACAAGTTTCTTGCCCAGTATGAGATTGTGCCTTTTCCGTAGTTGCCGTCGCCATAGTACATTTGGCGGTCGCCCATGTAGAGTTCAAATTCGCCGTCGTTGTCAGTGTCCGCTAATGAAAGTCCACCTGAACAGGAGCGCCAGTTAAAGTTTTGAGCTACAATATTTCCTTGATAATCAAACATGGTTACAGTGCCGTCGTAGCCGTCAGGAATCGGTAGACCTGTTGAACTGCTTTGGCTGTAGGCTGGTGAAACGTCTTGGCAGGCAATGTAGATTTCTACATGTCCGTCTCCATCGATGTCACCTGCGACTGGTTTTGACATGCAGCTTCCCGAACCGCTTGTGCCTTGTGTGTCTCGTACCCAGAGTTCGTTAAGCGTTGAATCACCGTCATAGGTGACTACTGCTAAACCGGGTCGACTGTACAATGGCACTAGTATGTCAAGAGTGCCGTCGCCGTCTACGTCGTATAATTGTGGTTGACAGTAAGTGCCGATTCGCGTGTTAGAGTACGTGGCAATGGTGGCGCCTGTGGCTCCGTTTAGAACGTTGATGGTGTCGCTTCCGCCTCCCGCATAAACGATGTCTTCTGTTCCGTCTCCAGTAACGTCGCCGATTACAAGGCCGCCTTCCCAGTTGGTTCCCATGCCTGAACGGCTCCATTTTTCTGTTAAAACAGTTTCAGCAGCATTTGCTGATTGTGAATTTAGCAGGAATAGTGGTGTTGCTAGTATGGCTATTAAAAGTAGACTTGTTACAACTTTTTTGCAGTGTTTATAGTTTCCACTAAAAGTAGATAGCATTTTTCTTTATCTCCTAAAAAATAGACTAATGCCTGATAGGGTGTCAGTTAAACGCTGTTTATAAACATTCTCTAGCTTGTGGAATAATCAAGCGGATGGGGGAAAATAGGCCTTGTTTTTAGGTTTCGCTATGTTTGCAAAATGTATTTCGCATGTTTATGATGTATGTTAGCAAACTTTGCGATTGTTTTTCTCAAAAACATTCAAACGGTAAATTGTCTATACGCCAAGAGAAGGATAAATTTAGAGAGGGAATAAGAATACAACATAAAAAAATACTTTCAGTGATACTTTTAGTTTTACTCGCAACAGCAACCTTTGCAACCTTAGGACTACAAACACAAAAAGCACAAGCAGCAACAACCCTCGTTGCCGGCGTAAACTACATGTCATCAGGCAACGCGTGGGCAGAAAGCGACGCAACACTCAAAGCCGACTTCCAACGCTTCGCAGACGACGGCATCAAAGAAATCAGCGTACGCATAATGTGGAGCGTAATGATGCCAACCTCATCCGGCCTATCAAGCACAGCATTAAGCAACATCAAACGCGTATTAACAATCGCAGACCAATACGGCATCAAAGTTAACCTTGACTTCTGGACACAATTCGGCTACACCCTTGGCTTCCCCACATCCTGGGCAGGTACCGACTACTACAGCCTACTATCAAACCCAACCAAAGACTACTACCTCAGCTACATGAAAAACGTAGTCAATGAACTCAAAGGCTACAACGCAATACAATCATGGTCAATACTAAACGAACCCTACTACAGCAGCTCTAGCCAAAAAGTGCCCTTCCAAACTTTGATGGCTGACTGTGTAGACGCAATCAGAAGCGTTGACAACACACACGATGTAGTCTGCAGATTCACCTTGTCATATACTCCTGGGAGCGGTAAATACGATGCAAGTGTTTACGACCTTTTTGACGCTTTTGCAGTAACAGAATACCTTGACCCATCAAACCCCAGTGACACCCGATACAACGGACGCTGGACATACTGGGACAACACCGTAGCTCAATGCAAAGCACGCAACATGCCCCTGTGGGTAATTGAATTTGGCGACGACAACACCAGCACAGAACACGTAAGAGAACACTATGAACTCAGTCTAGCTAAATTCGCTGAGGACGGCGTAGTAAAAGCGTACGCTTGGGCATGGCAAACAAGAAGCGCAAGCAACGAAGCATTTAACATTTATAGCGGTACAAGCCCAGACCCTGCATACTATGAACTTACAAAGTACCCTTACACTGGCAGCGGAACAACACCGACACCCACAGCAACCGCCACTCCAACAGCAACACTAAAACCAACAGTTACACCTACTCCAACGCCGACATCACCAATATCAACTGGCTCCTTGTCCTACCCGCAAAAAGGAGACATCGCTTACGGCAGCACAACCTCAGCATACAAGCCTTGGACACTCAAAGAAGACTGTGTCCCAGAATTCATTGACTTAGCAAACAAGTACGGCGGAACCTACGAAAGCATCGGCAAAAGCAGCAACGGTAAATGGGATATAATTATGTTCAAATTCGGCAACCCCAACGGCGCCAAAATCATGATTGATGCCCAACTACACGGCAACGAATACTACGGTTATGAAACCCTTTACGCCCTTGCAACTTGGCTGCTGACAAGTAATGATCCTCAAGCAAAAGAGATACTGGCAAACAACTACGTCTTAATGGTGCCAGTCGTTGACTACAGGTGGGGAAGAACCAACTACAATTCACCATCATGGATGACAACTAATGACCCAAGCATGGACGGCAGTGAATGCGGAGTAAACCTGAACAGGAACTTCAGCCCCGGCTGGTCCAGCAGTTTAAGCACTTCAAACACTGACTCATACTCAGGAGTCGCCGCAAACAGCGAAGCAGAATCACAAGCACTAATCAACGCATGGATAAAATATCAACCACAAATCTACTGGAACCTTCACCAAGGCGCATCACCAATGACTTCCTGCAGTGCAACAAGCACTCAAGCAAAAACTGACGCAAACACAGCCAAAAGCCTACTACCCGGAATACAAAGCAGCTTAGGCGTGACAAGCGGCTGGACATTCTCAGTTGGCAGCGGCAGTTCAGGATACGCAAAAGACGGTGCAGCAGCACAAGGCTGTGCAGGCTTCTTAACTGAAGTTCTTGCTGGATGGGATAATTCTGCTTCAAAACTATCTGATCTTACAAGCGGAAACACTTTCAAACAGGTAAAAGCCATGTTCATCGCAATGTGCACTGCTATTTCCGACGACTCCAACCCAGCACCCACAACCACCCCAACGCCAACAGCAACTTCTACAGCAACCCCAACTCCTACTCCAACAGCCACACCCACTGCAACCCCAACAGCCACCCCAAAACCAACAGTCATACCAACCCCGACAGTAACCGCTACACCTACACCAACCACAACACCGCAACCAACCCCAAGCCAAACCACCACACCAAACCCAACAGCAACACCAACACACACAACCACAACTACAACACCCAAACCAACAGTTACTCCAACACCAACAGCTACCACGCAGCCAACCGCAACACCCAAAACAACATCAACACCAACAAACGAAAGCGGCTCTAACCAAAGCTCGAATTTCTGGGGATTCTTCGGTAATTTCCAGCAAGTATATTGGGCTTTTCTAAGAAGCACCTTTTCTTTCTTTTTTTAATCCCAAACTTGCAAACGTAACTTTTTTTCTTTCACAAAATTTAAGTGCACAAAACAAGCCATATTTTGTAAAGGGATACTTGTGAACAATCCTGCTGTTGAAAAAGAAGAAACAGACTGTTCTGTTGATTACACCGTTTGGATTCTTCACACCAGACCAGAAATCAGTGAAAACGCCGAGTTCCTCTTGTCCTACAGGGCAAAAGAAAACAGGGGTAAACAGTTTGTTGCAGAAATGTTTTGTGAAGCCTTCAAAACAGCACATCCAGCATGGATAATCAAAAAAGTTATAGTGAAAGAACAAGCATAGTGGCATCTAGAAAAGTGTTTCAAGCTTGTTTTTTACTATAAGGCGGGTTTGGCACAGTTTTAACTCATACTTCACGGTTAATTTGCCGACTAATTTTAGGAAACGAATCTTTTGAAGTACCCCATTAACCATTTTAAGTTCAGTAGGCGTCACAATTCGGGTTAACGGAAGCAAAGTCAAATAAGCCGCCAAATAACCAAAAACACCCAATGCCAACGTAACATAAACCGGCAAAACAGCGAAACGCACCGCAAGCAAAGGCACCACACACAAAAGAGAAACCAAAAAAATTTTTGCTGTTCCCGCCAAGTCAAATTGCACTTGATATTTTTTACGCCCAAAAAATGCGCCATACGAGATTCCAGCTGTGTTAGCGATTAAGAAAGCAATTATCAAGCCTACAACGCTGTATGCCTGCGTAAACACTGGAGAAAGGGCAGCGACAAGCACGAAAGTGATTAGGGCCATTTTCATGGTGGCTTTTGTGTCGCCTAACCCGTTAAAGAAGCTGGACAAATTAAGGTATCCCAAAGCGACTAAGAAGTAAAGAAGACAGTAAAGCGACAAGAAAAGCGGGGCAGACTGATAAGTTGACCCGTAAACCACCTGAATAATCTCTTTAGAAAACATGATAAACATGAATGTAATTGGAAAAATTATTAGCGCTGTGTACTTGTTTGAGAGTTTGAAGAATATTTTTACTTTGTTCTCTTTTGAGGAATCTAGTTTTGAAAAGGCGGAGAGTAAAGCGTTAGTTATCGGTATCGAAAGAACCGTCATTAAAGCGGCAAAGTTTGAAGCAGCCTTAAAGTTGCCAATGTCAAAGTCGGTGGTGAAGTTGGCTAATATCATGTTTTGGAAAAGCGGCACAATACCAATCAACAGAAACGAAGCGTAAAGGGGTGAACCGTAACTGATTAGGCTTCTCGTGTGAACCTTAAACCCGTCAGAGGTTAGCTTCATTTTGGCTTTTGGCAACATGAACCGCATTAGGATGACGCCGCAGATGCCAGCAATCACAAAACCGACCACGTTCCCTGCCACAGCGCCAAACAGGTTAAGCCCCAACAAAATAAGAATAATTGACAAAGCTGTTTTGATTGCGGCGTCAATGCATTGTGTTACTGCGCTATACTCGGATTTGTCCATGCTTATGAACGCTGAAACTGCCGTGCTGTAAATAGCTTGAAACAAAACAACAAACGCCATAATCTGCAAATACGGATACAAGTCCGCACGATTCACAAGCAAAACCGCAAATGGTTCAGCAAAAACATAAAGTACCACCGACAACACTACGCCGATTACAATGCGCAGGAAGAGTCCACTGTAAATGATGTTGGCGATTTTGCCTGTTTGCTCTTTTATTCTCATGTTTGAAATGAATTTGATTATGCCTTGGTTTACGCCAAGGTCTGTGAATAGAAAAAGAAGCGAGGGAACAACCAAAATAAGCGTGTATTGCCCGTAAAGTTCAGGTCCTAAAAGTCGTCCAGCAACGATGGAGCCGACTGCTAAAACTGCAGTAGCCACTGCGCTTCCAAAGGCAAGAAAAAACCCGTTACGTGTCGAATCCTCTGCGGTTTTAAACAAGTCATCCGACATGCAAAACGCCAACACTAAACTTTAAGCTACATTTTTTGTGGAACTGTACCTTCGCCATAAACCGACAGTGCCAAAAATCAGGGTTAAAAAGAACAAACTCAAATTAACCGAAACCAAAGTCACGCCGATTGGAGTTAAATCAAGCGCAAACGTAACCATCGCAACCACAACTATGCTCATTACAACGCTAAAAACACCCGTGAACAGCAGCCCAGTGTGTCCTTGGCTCTCGAACCTTAAAGTTTTAGGTGGAAAAAGTGCTTTCATTAAAGCATACCCGGGCAAGCAGAGTGTTAAGAGCAGACCTGAAAGGTTTCTAACAAGGATGTCTTGGTTTTGGAAAACAAAAATTGCTGTCATGCTTGCAGTTGCTAAGATTAGGGTTGCAATGTAGCTTAAAGAGTTGGCTTTAAAGAAGGCTTGAACGCTCTGGGGTTCCTGTTTTTCAGGTAGTAATACTTGGCTGCTTGCGTTTTCTGCATGTTTTTCGAGTTGAACAGTTTCGGGGTTGACTAAAAATGGTTTTTTCTCTGTTTCTTTGTTCAAAAATGATGCCTCAAAAAGATTCTAATTAACTCTTAGAAAGACAATAAAAACTAAGGAACCGCACTCTTTTAAGAGTTACTACTTACCCGTTTACAATCAAAGTAGCAACCCTAAAAACGATTGTAGCCAAAAAAAGACCTGAAACCAGCCATGCAGAACGGTGCAACCGTTTCTTGCTTAACCACACATCGGTTTTTCCGTAATAATACATCAAAAGTTCAGATGAAACAATCAATGTTGACGCCATCAACGCCAACATCAAGCTTAACTCCCAAGACCCTGCGAACTGTAATGGTGACGGCAGCATTAAGCAGACCCGCTCCTTTGCCCAAGCAAAGTATACTCAAACTGTACCGTTTTTTTGTCCTGACTAATCGAAAGCTGATTAATTATAACCGGCTTGCCCGATGAGTTGGCTAAAGCATAAGCAATTGCACCAGCCAATGGGCATCCAACCGCATCGGTTAAGCGGTTTTGATTGTTTGCTTTTAAGTAAACCTGCAAGTCATAGGGGTTCTCCACTGTAACTTTAACGATTTCTCCGTTGGCATCAATCGTTACGTTTTGGGCTAACTCTAAAGATTCAACCAGCAGTTTAGGTAGAACCGTTTTTAGCTCTGAAAAACCTATTCGCGAAAAACTTTTTCCGTAAGTGCGTTCCAGCAGGTTAAAAAGCTCGTTTTCCGGTGCAAGGTTCACGCGTTCGGGTTTGCCTATAGTCATTTCAACGTGTTGGATTTGTGGAATTAGCGTGTTTGAGGGCTTTTGTATTTTGTTTAAGTCGTTTTGGGATGCGTAAACCATGTTTTGCATGTCCGTTTGATTAGCGGCTTTGTTCAGGTGCGCCAGATAGGTTAGGCTGGTGGCGTCTAAAACATCCTTTTTTACCAAGTGCTCTGCTGAAATGAAAACCATTATGCTTCCCCAAAAAACCAAAGCAAATCCGCCAAAAAGTGCAATCACGTAATCGTAAATGAGCGAGAAACCAATCAATGCGCTACCTACTACCAGTAACGTTGAAAAAATAATTTTTTGTGGACTGATTTTGAAAGGTTTGCTTCCGAAAGAAACCATTGAAAACGAAGACGCGCTCAAAATCATCACTGTCGCCTGCAAAATAATGAATCCTGCGAAGTAGATTTGGTAAATGCTGAACCATCCTGCGCTGGCTCTAAGCCCAAAACTGTAGAGTTCACCGTTCACTATGCTGCCAATTAAAACAAAAAGAACAACTGAACCAACAGAAGAAAAAACCGTTGCAACCGAAAAAGCTGAACTGCGTTTTTGAGCTCGGCTGGAGCCTCGTTTAACGGCAAAAGCGAGAGACGATAAGGCTAAGGCTGCAAAAACGAGTGTTATTGCGATTGTTATGAACGCGCTGTTTAGGTATTGGTAGTACTGGTCTGCCCATTGACTACTGAATGTTAAGCCGTAACTGTACAGTTTAGAATGTACAAGGTTAATGTTCATACTGTTTAACGTAAAAAAAGACAAAACCGTGCAAGTGATTGACGCTGCTAGGACAACTGTGGTTACTTTAGGTTTAAAAGCAAAAGTTGAATCCATAAAAAACGCCTAAAAAACCTTTAAAAACTCAATTGTTAGGTAAGCAAACTGACGCTAATATCCTTTACTCAAAAAAGCAATTGCCCAATTTACCATTCGGATTCAAGGTTCATCATAAGGCGGAAGCTGCCATCATCATAAACCCTGTTCATGGTTTCGAAGTTAGCTTCCTCCATTGGGTCTTCTCCTAAGTAAAACATGTACAGGTTATGTTGAAGGTCTGAATCGATAACGTAATCAGACTGCCTAAGCTCGTACCTTAACAAAGGCGGATTTGGAATATCATTAAACGGTGACGATAAGCCCACATCCATTACTGTGTAGTTTTTGAGTGGATCAAAATAGCGAATGTACAAAGTGAAGTCGCCGACTACGGTGCAGTTTTCAGGCGCATATTCCGTGAAAAACTGGTAACCCGCCAGTAAACCCGGAGTTGCTAAACGGTAATTGTCCGCGCCATACTGCGCAGGAATATTTAGAAACATTAACCCTGCAAGCAAAACAATCAGCAACTTAGGTTTGGAATACAGTAAAGTGATTGAAAGAAAACTAAGTGGAACCAGCCCAAACATGAAAGCCCGCTGATAAGCTTCAACCGCACCGTACTCACCTAGAAAAGCAAAAGCAGCAAACAAAAACAGCATCAACACGTTAAAAACCGCAAAAGTTCCATCAGGAAGCCTCCACGAACCCCGCCTAACAAGCTTAAACATCGACACCACAGCTAAGGAAACGCAGATGCCCACGATTGCCCATGAAGCCACAAAGTTAAGCATCATAGCGTTTGAACCGACAAGACGTTGAGACTCGTTTAGTATGGTTAAGCTTCTTGAGCCCGAAAGTGTTTCTGTTAAATGCGCTATTGCCGTATTGAAGAATGGAGCCGCTGCATAACAGTTGTAGACTAACCAAATCACTGTGCCGAAAAGGAAGAGTTTGTTAAGCCTAAACGGACTGTTTTTGTCGCTGATTCTAACGGCAATGTAGAAGGCAAAAAAGATTGCCATGGACATAAACGACGTCAACGGGTGCGTAAACGTCGTAATTACAAAAAGTACAAACAGAACTGCGGCAAGTAAGCGTTTGTTGGCTTTCTTGTCAAAAAACAGCATAACCGTAACCAGAAGCGTTGCAAGAAAGAAAATGTATGCGATTGCTTGAGGACCAAAATATTGCTGTCGAATAAAGAGACTTGCAACCACTAAGGCTGAGCCGACGTAAGCAAGAGGTGGAGATAGCTTGATTCGGAAAATGAGCAGTGATAGCAGGGCGTACATTGAGATGGTGATTAACGGGAACAGTTTTAGGATGGCTTCTGTTGAAAGCCCTGTTAGCATGGTGAAGCTGCTGGAGAAATACAGAAACAGTGGCCAGAAACGGTAACTGACCATGGATGCGTGGGGGTTATCGATTAAGTGACCGTTTTGGTTGATTAACAGGGATTCACCGTAAGGGTAGTAACTGTTGCTTATCCAGACGGGTCCACGAATCAAAGCTGGCGCAACATACAGGTACGCAACCGTTAAAACGAGTGCGATAGGCAAGAAGTTGTGATGCCGAACGCCAATGTACCAGACGCCGCCTAACAACGCCAAACCCGCATAGAAAACGATGGGCAAACGGTTAACTAAACCATAATCCGTTGCCTCAATCCACAAAACAGATGTTGAAGCAACCGTGTAAACTAGGCAGCCAACACATAAAATAAGCACAACTGCAAAAAGCAGCCTTTGATTCAGCGCTAAAAGCTCCTAAAAAGCCGTTAAAGAACTAGCGACCTTGCAGTCTTTTAAAGAATGCGGTTTCTACACTGGCAGGCGATAGCTTAGAAACAACAATGCTCAACTTGCCGTTACGGTCCAATGGGATGTCATCAACAAAATTGATTTCAAAACGGGCACCTTGCAAGTTCAAAAGCGACGATAAGTGACTATAAAGTTCCCTGCGGAGAACCTCTTGAGGGCACTTTTTGTTTTTCATTTTTAGGTTAAACTCGAATTTGTCAAAATCGGTTTGGATTATTCGGAATTTCTCAATTTCAGGGTAACCTGAGAAGTCGTGAATAGCGTACGTGAAGGCACGTGGAGTAAGCATTTGACCGTTGGGCAGTAGCAGCATGGCGTCTTTTCTGCCTTCAACCATCTTCATCAACGGTAACGTGCGTCCACAACCACAAGTGCCCTCTGAAGGGATACCCACATCGCCAATTGCGTACCGAATCAGTGGCATAGCATAATTGAAAAGGCTCGTACACACGATTTCGCCTGTTTCGCCCGCAGAGACTTCTTGACCGCTCTTATCAAGAAACTGCAGTATTACCCCGTCAGAGTCCATGTGATACTCACTCTGTTCTGGGCACTGCCAAGCCATCCGTTCAAACTCAACACTTGAGTACTGGTCATAAAACGGCACACCAAAAACCCGCTCAACATACTGCCGTGACAGGGTATCAATTAGTTCAGCGCCGCCGATTAGAAAGTTGGGACTAAACTTTTTTGTGCCTTGGCGTTCTATGGCTTGGGCTAAAATCAGAAGTGAACTTGAATAACCATCCAAAACGTTAGGTTGTAGCTTTTCCAACTGCTGAATCTGCGCCTCTACGTCATTGTACACTGACAGTGTGACTGGAACATACATGCCGACTAACCGCTCCAGGCTGCCTGTTTTGTTAACGTGCTGGGGACCGACAAGGGTTACCCAACGGTGCCACGCCTTCTGTCCAACGCTAATGTTCGCTCGTAAGTGTTTGGCTTTTCTGAATTCAACTTCTCTTTCGGACAGGTAAAGAAATAGGGGTTCGCCAGTGGAGCCGCTGGTTGAAACCTTGTGTAGCATCTTAAAATTGGTGTCTCGGCTAAGCATGTCTGGCGTGTTTTGTTTAATTTCATTTTTGCGAATTATCGGTAGCCTGTTTAGGTCTTCTTTTGTTTTGATGTCTGCCGGAATCAGACTGGCTTCCCTGAATTTTCGCCGATAAAACGGTACATTATCATATGCATGCCTGATTACGCGCCTTAACTGCTTGTTCTGGTATTCTTCAAGCTGCGTTGGCGACCAATATGCTCTCTTCATCAGACGGTTGAGCGTATAAAACGCCCGTGCATAATTCATGTTCAAAGCCTCCCTTGATGTATTTTGATACAACTTTTTTCATGACATAACGCAGGTTTCTTTGCCACTGGGGAATTTGCTCTGCTAACTCGGCGGTTAACTGCGCATGCTGGCTCCAGGTGCTGTCAATTTTGCGAGTTAACTGTTCAGCAGAGACCTTGCTGATGTCCAGCGTGCATTGAGTCATGCCTAACCGTTGAAAAAACCCCGTCTGTTTATGGTCATAAACTATGCTTAGAACGGGGACAAAACCCGACGCAGCCAAAATCGCTGGATGCATCTTCGACGAAACAACCATGCTCATCCGGTCAATTAACGCCTTAAACTCAGCAACGTTTCTGGTTACAATGATTTTTGTCTGTTCTTTGTGACGCATCTGTTGAACGATTTTTTTGCTTATTTCAAGGTCATCACCGCTAAAACCGCTGATGTAGTGAGGCAAAAAGGCAACGGTGAAGCCGTGTTTTTCGATGGCGACGTCAAGGGCTTGGGCGTGAGCAGAGACATAGTTTTCGACTTCAGTTTTTGAAATGCTGTTGCTATATATGCCTGCAGAAACACCAAGAACCCGTTCAGAAGACAAACTTGCATCAATAGGCTCGCTGTTTTGCTGGTCAAAAAGCAGGGCTGTGTCATAAGTCAATATTTTAGTGGATTTAAGACCCATTTTTTCTACGATGTCGTAACTGATTGGGTCGCGGATAAGCAGGTAATCACAACTGTTAAGCGAAAGCTTAGCTATTGAGCGGCCAAGCCAAGTACGGAAAGGTCCCACAGAATTAGGAAAAAGCACTATAGGTTTGTGGAAGGAGCGTGCAACCATTACTTCCAAAGTACGGGAAAAAAGCATACTCCACCAAGTGAATACCCACATGGGATTTAGGGGCAGTGAAGAAGCGGTTTCTTTGAAGCTTTCATCACTGTGAGAGATTACAACATCGCTGGCCTTTACTTTTTCAATAATTATGCCACGGTAAAGCGGTTTTAGACCCAACTTGCAAGAAATCACCGACAATAACGATAGAACCGTTTGGATGGGCATCAGCACCATCAGACTGACCGTCATGAGTTTGTAGACGATGCTGTTTCTGCCCAAGCCCAACGTTTTGGAGGTTTGGTCGGCTCGGTCGTAGGGTAAGTCAACCATAGGCGGCAAAATCTTGTTCAGCGGCAGCTTCATTTTGTTTACGCCTTCAATGTCGGTTGTTGAAACCGTCACATCCGCCGTTCTGTCTACCTCTTTTATTATAGCGACATCGCTGGCAAACAAGGCTTGCGTGCCCTTGTTATTCATGTTGCCAACGTGAATAAAATGAACTTTTAGTTTTTCCATAATCTTCTCCTTTCTCAAATTTTACACAATGACTTGTAGATTCCATAGTACAGCCGAATTACTGGGAAGGGAACCTGCGCGAGAAAGGCGCGGAAACTGCTGTTTGAGGCAGCTTTAATGTTTGAATAAACATACATTGAACGAAGAGCAGAAATTGCAGATGATGACGCTTGCAGTTCGTTATAACGCGGCGTGGTTTTACCCATTGACGCCAAAAAAGCCAGGCGATAAGGCAAATCATCTTTTTTAAACCGCAAATTCGTCCGCTGAGACTCTTCAACACGACAAATATCCAACGGCGCTAAAGCAATCGCCTTCGCTTCTTCAGCAGCCCCCAGCAATTGTTGCCCTTTGCTTGTCCGTGAAATCACAATCGAAACCCCTTTTCTGTCCCCTCGCATTTCTGGAAGCCAAGCATCACCAAACGACAAATCCGCCAACTCCGCTGCTTGGT
>JAWRIR010000089.1:0-9452 GCA_040268405.1 Thermoproteota archaeon
AAGCTTGCCATAGCATTTTCTGTTTCTGTTGTTTTAGCATTTCTGCTTGGTCATGTAACAATTGATGGCTTAGCTGGTTACCCATTGCTGTTTGCTTTAGGTTCAAGCTTGGCTGCTGCAGCGGTGAACGTGTATCCAAAACCCTTTGTTGGACTGAAAAAGAATTTTGGAGCTACGATTGCGTTGACTTTGGCTTGCGTGCCCTTGTCCTTGCTTATTGTTGATTTAGCCTATTCTCCCAGCTTCTATGGCGCTGTTATCGGCGGAGCCGGCTTAACCGACGGTTTGCTCCTTTCAACATTGTACGCACCCTTAGCTGTGACCGGCGTTTTCTGCGCTTTATTCTACAGTTATCAAATGGTTTTGTTAATTGATAAGTCTCGCCGTGGCAATATCAAATAAAAAAGATAATAGGCACATTGGTTCAACTATGGCTGTTTTACGGGTTTAGAAATGCCGCGGTTTAGACAAGTATCGCAAATTCTCGAGTTGATGAGCGAGAAGCAGGCGATTCGTAACATTGGGATAATCGCCCATATTGACCACGGCAAAACTACCCTGGCAGATTCACTTTTGGCTGGAGTAGGCTTACTTTCCCCTACAATGGCTGGAACCGCACGGGTACTGGATTACTTGGAAGAGGAGCAGAAACGAAAAATCACCATCAAAACCGCCAACATCAGCCTCCTATACAAAACCCTCCAAGCCAACTACATAATCAACTTAGTTGATACCCCCGGTCACGTGGATTTCACAGGAAAAGTCACAAGAGCCCTACGCGCAATTGACGGGGCAGTGGTCGTGGTAGACGCGGTAGAAGAGATTATGGCGCAAACCGAATTCGTCACCCGGCAAGCACTTGAAGAACGCGTCCGCCCAGTACTATTTATCAATAAAGTTGACCGCCTAATCACTGAACTCCAACTTAACGCTGAACAAATCCAAAAAAAGCTTGACCATCTCATCGGCAGCTTCAACGACCTAATCGAAGTCTACGGGGAAGTGCCCTACAAAGACCAATGGAAAGTCAGTCCCACAGCTGGTAACGTGGCTTTCGGAGCGGCACTACACGGCTGGGGCTTCACACTCGACATCGCCAAACAAAAAGGCATAAAATTCCAAGACATAATCACCGCTTACCAGCAACGCGATTATGAGGTGTTAAAGAAGTCGCTTCCAGTACACAAAGCCGTTTTTGAAATGGCAATAAAATCGTTACCTAACCCGCGTGAAGCTCAAGCTTACCGTGTCAAAACCATTTGGGATGGACACGTCGATTCAACAGTGGGACGCGCACTTGCTGAATGCCAAGATGACGGACCAGCAGTAATGTGTATAACCAACGTTGCCGCAACCCAAGACGGAGGCTGCACAGCAACAGGTCGGGTATTCTCTGGCAAACTCAAGAAAGGCGACCAAGTGCATCTCGTTGAAGCGTCGGCTGAGGCAGAAGTCGGCGGAGTTTATGTTGATATGGGTGCCTTCCAAGAAGAAGTCGCCGAGGTTTCAGCAGGCAATTTAGCAACGGTCTCGATGCCATTGATGATTAAGGCTGGAGAAACACTTGTTGACGCCGCGCATAAGGATGGTATGACTCCGTTTGAAGGTGTCAATTACGTTTCTGACCCTGTAATGACAATCGCTGTTGAACCCAAAAATCCCCAAGATATTTCCGCATTGCTTGAGGCGCTGGATAAACTGGCTTCCGAAGACCCCAACCTACACGTAGCCACTGACCGAACTACGGGTGAGTACCTGTTAAGCGGCATGGGTGAACTACACCTTGAAATTGCCACTAACCAATTGAAACGTGACTTCGGATTGGACGTTGAAGTTTCTCATCCGAGAGTTGTTTACATGGAAAGCGTTACCCAACAAGGCACCGTTGCATGTGCAAAAAGCCCAAGTAAACAAAACAGTTTCAGCGTTCAGGTTGAGCCGGAACAAGAAGACAAAAAAATGCCTTCAAACGAGTTGGCTAAACTATTGTATTTTGACGAGAATGGTAATGCACTTGTGGATTGTAGCGGAAAAACCGCAGGGGTTTCTAAGGAGGTTTTGAAATCGTTAATTGGCGGGTTTGAGTACGCCTGCAAAGCTGGGCCCCTTTGTGGTGAACCTGTACGTTGTGTGAAGGTGCGGCTGGTTGACATGCAACTCAACGAAAACCCAGAATCCCCAAATGATGTCATGCATGGCATAGGCAAAGCCATTTTTGCGTCCTTCTTAACCGCAAAACCCGCACTTTTAGAGCCAGTATATGCTACTACGGTTTCAGTTTCGTCGGAGCTTGCAGGGGAATGCTCAAGAATCCTAACGACACGCCGCGGAAAAGTCAAAAGCTTTGAACAAAAAGGTCTGCTAACCGCCATCAAAGGCTTTATCCCAGTAGCCGAAACGTTTGGTTTCTCCAAAGAACTCCGCTCCGCAACTTCAGGACGAGCAATTTGGCAATCAATTTTTGACCACTGGGAAAAACTGCCCGAAAGACTCGCCCAGCAAACTATAACCGAACTAAGAAAACGCAAAGGCTTAGCGGCGGAAGTGCCTAAACCAGAAAAATTCATGGAGTAACCAGAATGAAGATTGAACTTGATGTACCCTTTGATTTGGATTTCTCACTCTGTTGTGGTCAAGTTTTCCGATGCAAAAAGATGGATGGGTGGTGGTACGGTGTCTCAGGAGAAAAAATCTTCAAAATACGCCAATTTGGCAACAGCTTGGAGTTTGAAGGCGTAGAGGAACCATTTGTTAAGCAGTTTTTTGGGTTAAACGACAATTTGGCCGAGATAACACAATGCGTCAACAAGGACCCCTACATTGCAGCCGCCCTAAAACAGTATGAAGGTTTACGGCTTGTTCGTCAAAACCCTTGGGAATGCCTAATTAGCTTCATCTGCGCCACCTACAAAAGCATAGCCGCAATAGAATCGATGCTCTCAAAAATCTCCCAAAAATTTGGAGAAAAACGTTGCTTTGACGGGAAAGATTTCTGGCTTTTTCCATCGGTAGAGCGGTTGGCGGTGGCAAGCGTTCATGGTTTAGAAGAATGTGGTTTAGGTTACAGGGCAAAATACGTTCAGGCGACTGCTCAGAGAATATGTGATGAGCAAATCGATTTGGAAAGTTTCAAGCAACTGCCGTATGGTGAGGCGAAGAAGCGGCTTTTCGAGTTCTCAGGCGTTGGACTCAAGGTGGCGGATTGTGTGTTGCTGTTTTCGCTGGAAAAGATGGAAGCTTTCCCCGTGGATGTTTGGGTTAAACGCATCCTGCTAAACCACTACGCCCATGAACTGCCGCAGGATTTAGTTAAGCGACTTCAAACCCATGATTCCCTAAGCAACGGCGAATACGAAAAACTGAATACGTTTGGACGAAACTATTTCGGTGCTTACGCAGGTTACGCTCAAGAGTACCTGTATCATTATGAAAGAAGCAAAAAATAGGCTGGTTACTGATTGTTATTGTTGTATCTTTGCCTGTATTTTTCATAGTCTACTAGTATGCGTGGGTATTCTTGGCACATTAGTGGTGAGGAAATCATGAAGTCTGCTGAGGAACGGTTGCATGCTGTGGGAATGTTCCAAATAGCTGTCATTCGTAGTAATGCTTTGACGTCTGGGTCGTGAGGCAACTGTGCTAAGGGGTCCCAGAAGAAGATTAGAAAATCTATTGTGCCTTCTGAGATGCGTGCGCCGATTTGCATGTCTCCACCTAATGGTCCGCTTTCAAGAACTGTGATGTTTAAGCCTAACTCTTTTTTCAATATTGTGCCTGTTGTGCCAGTGGCGTATAGTTCGTGTTGTTTGAGTATGTTGATGTTGTATTTTACCCATTGTAGTAAGTCTTCTTTTCTGTGGTCGTGGGCGACGAGTGCGATTCTCTTTTTTGGGTGTATTATTGCTGTTTTTGTCATTTTCTTTTCTGCCTTTGGTTTTGTACGCATTGAGGTGGAGGTTTTTAGTTATTAAATGATTTCTATCAAAAATGATGAGTTAGAATAGTGACTTTTTTGGAGAATAATTTATTTATGTTGTCGTGCGATACACTACACGAGAAGTGAACATACGATTGGGGGCACTTAAAAGCTTAGGCCAAGGCTTTCTAATAGCAACCGCACTGCTTTGGCTATACAACATAGCAGAATTAACCAGAACCGGCAACGGAGCAATCGGCCTACTATACTTACTAATAATGCTAATCCCCGTAATTAGCATCTTGCGCCTCCGAATCAAAAAACCCTACGCAGCAATAAGCAGCGATTCTCACAGTAAATGGCGGGAAATCATATTCTCCTTCCAAGGCATAGCTTTATCATGCTGGAGCTTCGACCTGCTCACTACTTACTACGCTATAGATGTAACTGGGTTGGCTATAGAGATTAATCCGCTCGGTTGGCCCCTTGGCATTCTAGGAGCGTTTGCATATTACGGTCCAACATTGATATTGTCCTACTATTTGCTCTTCAAAGTAAAAGAAAAAATCGCCACGTACGCAGCAATACCCATGACTGCAGTCATGCTATTGATGGGTTCAATGAACTTGTTTGCAGGCGCAGAGAACTTCAAAATATTCGTGTACACAGTGACGATAAATCCGAGCATTTATTATGGGTTGCTGGCTTTGATAGTGGTTACAAACTTGACGGTGCAGTTAGCCTTGAAACGGATGGTTGCCCCACAAAACAACCTTAAACTTAACCGTTGTTAATTTTCTTTTTGAGTCATGTACTGAAGAACGTTAAAACTTTGCAGCAATCTTGAATTTGTACCTGTAATAACTCGAGTTTTCATCAAGTTGTAGGAAGGAAAACCGAAATTTTTGTTCCTTTACCCTCGACACTTTCCACTTCAATTCTGCCCTGATGCGCCTCCACGATTCTTTTACAAATGGAAAAGCCTACGCCCATACCTTTGGCTTTAGTGGTGAAGAAGGGTTCTCCAATCTTTTTCACAATTTCCTCTGACATGCCCACACCGTTATCGGTGAAGCTAATTTCGATTTCATTCTGTCTTTTTTCGCTCATGATTTTCAGGATTCCACCGTTTGGCATGGCGTCTGAAGCGTTTTTTATGATGTTGCTAAAGACTCTTTCCATTTTTGCAGAGTCGACATTTAACGGGCTGTCGTTGCTGGCATAGTTTACTATTTTGATGTTTTGAGGAAGTGTAAGTGTCTTCAATGCGTTAGTTACCAGTTTGTATGGGCTATTTTTGGTTTTGTCTAGTTTTATTTCGCTTGAGTATTCCCATAAATCGCTGACAATCTTGTTGGAATATTCCACGCAGTCGTCAATGGTTTGCAGTAAACTGAGTCCTTTTTCGCCCATTTCTTTGCCATAATTCTTTTTTAACGCGTAGGCTGCACCTTTGATTCCCGTTAATGGGTTGCGTAAATCGTGTGCAACCATTCGTGAAACCTCATTCATGGTTTCCATTTTTTGATTAAGTGAATCTCTTATTGCGCCTGCAAGAACAGAGACTTCGTCTGTTTTTTGTTTAGAGGTAATTTTTGTGTTGTTTGGTTCTGAAAAATTGTTTTTTACGTAAGTGGCAAGGTTTGTTAATGGTGCGATTATCTGTTTTTTAAGAATCACTAAAAATGATGCTCCGAAGGCGACTGAAAGGATTAGTGAGCATGCAATGACAATGTTTCTTGTCACTATTCCATGACTGTAGGAATCTCGGGGTTGGTTTACTTGCAAAACAAACAGTGGCTCTCCGTGGAGGTCATCAACTAAAGTATACCCTGATATTACTTCGGATGAACTTGGTTTAACCAAAACAACCTGCGGATTTGCAGTTAACGATTCCACAATCTGCTCTCCACCATTTTGGTTTTCAAAATCAACCATTGAGGACACAGTAAAATTCAAGCCCATGATTGATGAAAGTTGTTGTATTTCTTGTTGGTCTAAATAATTGCCAAACAGCATTTCTCCCATTATTGGCCCCATTTTTTGGCTCGTAACCACTGGGGCAGTTGCTATTAGCGTGATTTTTCCGTCAATAAGCATTAATCCTGACTTCACTTCGTCAACGGATTGGAAGCTCCAAATTGTTTTTTCAGATTGCAACTGTGCTATTGTTTCTTTGCCGCTAATGATTGGTTCTGAATAATTGTGGTCGTAGGATTTACAGTAAATCAAGTTGCCGTCAGTATCCATTGTTGCGATAATGTTTAGGTCAAGATTTTCAAATGCTGTATCCAGATTAGCGTCAACATATGTTTGGTCGTAGGCTTGAACGAATTTGTATGTGTCATCCCATGCAGCGTAATCTGTTACTCGGCTTTCCATTTGTGAAAGCCTGAAATGCAGGGTGGTTAGTGTTTGACAGACGCCGTCTTGGCTTAGTTTGTTTTCTATGTCTTGGTAACTTGGTAAAATGAGGCAGGATGCTGCTAAGTGAAGTGCGCCAAAAATAAGTAAACATGAAATCGAAATGACGATTGCTGTTTTGGTTTGTATTCTCATGGCGCAGACTTTTCTCAGGGCTTTGGTTATTTTTTCTTTTTTGTTTACTTAAAGCCTGTGTAGTCCGAATATGGCGCCAAAATGATTAACAACTACAGTATACCAAAAAAGTTTAAACATTAGTTATACCTGAAAATTGTCGTTTTTATTTGTTTTAGCAACAAAAAATTGTAAAAATGAATAAAATGCAAACTGTGCCTGCAGTTACGCCAATTTTTTGGTCATTACGTAGGCGTCTTCGCCGTCAGAATAGTAACCGTTAATGGTTCTGCTCACTTCAAAACCCAGTCTCTTATAAAGCGCGATTGCTGGTTCATTGGTTACTCTGACTTCAAGGAAGGCCTGTTTGGCTTTGTAGTAACGCATGCCATCCAATGCCTTGTTGATGACTGCTTGGGCGACGCCTCGGCGTCTTGCTTGCGGCATTACTGCAATTGAAACAACGTGTCCTTTGCGTATTAAACCGCCAAGTCCCAAATTAGATAAGCCTACTTCAATTCTGCACATGATGTAGCCAAGAAGTTTTCCGTTTTCTTCAGCTACAATGAATGTTTCTGGGAAGCGTTGGTGCAGGTCAACAAAGAAGAAGTCTGTATAGTTTTCTGGTAGGCAAACACGGTTGATTTGCATCACGTTTTGCAGGTCGTTTGGGACGAATTTTCGCAAGTTATAGGTCGGTTCCATCTTGTCGCCTTCATTACGAGTTTCGCTAAATGAACTTAAAGGTTGCGCTCTGTGCGTTGAATCCTTTATCTTCCTCAATGTCAAGTCTAAAGGGCTTTTAAGGTTTTACTTCCTCTGGCGCTTTGTACTCTGGTAACGTGTAGCTTCCCAATGGCATGGTCCAAACTCTTGAGGCTGAACCAGACAGTTTGAAAGCTTCAGTTAAAGCGTCGTTAACTGCTCTTGCGGTTTTCAGTTTAAACACGTTTGAAGCATAATAGTCTGGCAGCGAAGACACCAAGATAACTGGGTGATTTTGAAGCACCTTAAGCAGGTAGTATGCTTTATGTCCGCCCATTGCAAAGTTACGTTTAATCTCTTTCTCTGTACTCTTCAAATCATTAAGCCGTGTCATCCAATCATAAAACACTTGGTTGCCGTGACCTTCAGGGCACTCTGCGACAAGGATGATTACGCCGCCACGTTTAACCGCGTCTAAAGCGTTGTCAATTGCCTTGTGTGCTTGGTACAAGTTTATGTCTGCAGGGTGTCCACCGGCACTGGTGACTATGATGTCTGCTCGGCGGTCAACCTTAACTTTATACATTTCATCCACAAGCTTAACCGCCTCCAAAAAAGCAGCTTCCACATCGCCTGCAAATGCTTTCACCATTTCGCCTTTGCTGTTCTCAACAATGTTAATAATGAAGTCGACTTTTGCCATGCGTGCAGCTTCCATCATGTCTTCATGAACTGGGTTGCCTTCTAGAACGCCTGTTTTAGCGTTTGTGTTAAGCATCATGGCGTGGTTATGCTGGATTGTTTCTGCACCGCTGACTCCAGGTAGAACACTTTTTCTTCCTCCACCGTAGCCCGCGTAGTAATGCAGGTTTACATCGCCCAACAGGATTTTGATGTCTGCTTCGGCGAAAATGCGGTTAAGAAAGACTTTGTTTCCATGAGACTTGGTGGTGCCGATGTTAACGAGGTCTGGTGCTTTGGCGTCATGGTTTATGGCTTTTACGCGTTTTAGAACTTCTTCGCCAAGAAGCGTGGTGAATTCTTCAGGTTTAACTGCCCTGTGAGTTCCGCAGCCAAAAATAACTGTAACGTCCTCGTCTTTTACGCCTGCAGCGTTCAATTCTGCAAGAACGGGCAGTAACATGATTTCGTTTGGGTTGTTGCGGGTGGCGTCGTCTACGACTATTGCGACTTTGTTGTTTGGTTTGCCGATTTCGCTTAAGCGTTTTGTTCCTATGGGTTCTTGTATGGCGCGTTCAATTTCCGCTTTGGGGTCGGGTACACCCGGTTTTTGGGTTGGGTCAATTGAGCCTAAAAGATTTCGGGCTGGAACTCTGACGCAAACGTCGGTTTTTCCGTAAGGAAGCCAAACATCCACCATGGCAAATCACGAACTTATGTTACAATGTCACGGCGGAACAGCTATTAAGCCTTATCAAAAGCATGAACCCAAAAAACTGGGGTTAAGCGAAAACTGCAATGTCGTCCACGTAAACTCTGACTGATTTGCCAGTGTTAAAGTCGATGCCAAACGTTGCTATGTTTGCACTGTATGACAGGCTGGTGGTTTGTTGCACCTTGATAACATTGTCAACGGATAATTGTTGCAGGCCGTTTGTGTCTCTGACAAGTTCCACTTTGTAGTATGTGCTTGTGTTGATGATGCTGGGTGTTGCTTCAAGGTGTATGACGCCGTTGACGAATAGTCCCCAGTACAGTTGGCTTCCAACATTCTTGATTATGACCGCCACCGATTCTCCGTAGGCGTTGTTTGCTAATGCTCCGTAACTAAGCCATGAACCATCCGTGTCCGCGTAGCCTTCAACAAACCTGACCTGAAAAGTCATCGTAATGTTTGACTGGTCAGTGAACGTTTTGTATCCACAACTGTAACCGTACTGGCTTGTGCTAACAAAATCTGCGTGATAACTTCCTGATTTAGGGTCAGTAGTTATGACGTCTGCAGAGTAAACGCCATCATGAAGCACGCCGGTGCATTCGCTGAAGTTGCCTGTTTCAAAACTGGTTGACCAAGAGAATTTTTCTGTGAATACTGGTTCCAACGTGTGGTTTTTGCACATTGGCACGCTTATCGGGTTATCAGCTCCAGCTTGTAAGCCGTCAAGAATCCAATGGTCAAAAGAGTAGCCAGCATTTGCATTTGCCGTAACCTCAGCTAAAGCTCCTGCAGTGTAATTGTAAACTCCGTTGGTTGGACTGGTACTTCCGCCAGTACTGCTGTTTATGGTTAGGTAATGGGTGTTGCCTTCGTAACCTTGCATATGGTCAATCA
>JAWRIR010000090.1:0-4815 GCA_040268405.1 Thermoproteota archaeon
AATCGCTAAACAGACTGCAACTGTAATCGAAAAGTATGGCAAACCTGCTGCTGTAGCCTTAAGTGCTAGGCGCGTTTCTGTTTCGGATGTTTCTGGTGTACTGGAAAAAGAGCCAACTTGTTCAGACAAATTCTATGAACTTGTAATGGATGCAGAACGTAAAGTGTTAAGTAAACGTTTCAGTTAAGCTATTTTTTATAGAAAAATGTGTCTTTATTTTTAAACAACAAGCTTTAAAATGGGTAACAACCATTGTTCCTTATCCTGCTTTACTGCAATATAGGAGATTATAAAGTGGAAATAAGCCGAAAAAACCTACGTGACGAAGTTTTACAGCGAATAAAATATGTCCGTACCTGCGTTATGGCAAGGGAACTATGCCTGCTTGTACGCACCAACCGGGCAGTTTTAGAGCCTAAAGACGTGCAGGAAATCTGCAACCACATCTCAGGCTTATGCCGTGAAGAAGGCTGCAGCGAACCAAGCGAACTCTGCAAAAAAGCCGCTGAAGCAATCGGTTCAAACGACGAAGAAAAATATCTCGAATTATGTGCTCAGAGCTGCGTAAAATGCGGCGAAGCAAAACGTCCAATGCCGAAAAAGGAGACCTATGTAGCATAACAGGACATAACAGATTTTTCGGAGTAAAATGAAATGTTCATTGCACCTTTTGTTCCAAGCCCAATGATTGTGGTTGAAAGAATGCTAAAAATTGCCGATTTAAAAGCCGGCGAAGTACTATTTGACATGGGTGCTGGAGACGGCAGAACAGTAATCATGGCAGCTAAAAACTTTGGTGCCAGAGGCGTCGGCATTGAGTTGCGTGAAGACTTAGCTAAAAAAGCCTTAAGCAACATTAACGAGAACAATCTCAGCGACCGTGTTACTATCGTTAACAGTGACATGTTTACTGTCAATTTAGGTTCCGCTGACGTGGTTTTTCTGTACTTAACCACCAGCGCTAACGAGAAGATACGTCCCAAACTCGAAAGCGACCTAAAAAAAGGTGTCCGGGTAGTTTCACATGATTACGAGATTATCGGTTGGCGTCCAGAGAAAATCGAGAACTTCTGTGAAAACCCGCAGTTAGGCTACCCGTCTCACACGTTGTATTTGTACAAGAAACCATAATTTCTTTCAATTTTAAGTGAAGGAACATTTTTAATTATCTATCACTTTTTGAGTCCGCTCTGAGTGTAGATTATGCAGTTTGTTCCATGGCAAAACATTGCGGATTGGCGTTGCAAAGCTTGTGGTTACTGCTGCAAACTCTACGCGGTCGTAATCAATTTTCCTGAATGGTTAAACATCGTAAAACGTTTTGGGGCACAAACAACCGTTACTGGGCTGGATAGGCTGTACATTAAACGTTGCAGCGACGGCACCTGTAGTTTCTTATGCAACAAGGCAAACACGTACTTTTGTGCCCTTCAAAACATGAAGCCTGAAGCCTGCAAAATCTGGCCCTTCAAAATTCTATCCGAGCCCAAATACGGTCAAGAAAAACAAGCCTTATTCAGCTATATGGGTAATCAGCTCTACATTTATGTTGATACAATGTGCAGTGGATTAAGGTATGGCACGCCATCTTGGGATTTCCGTCACACCACAGTAAAAGAGTTTGCAGAGCTTGCGTTGGGTCTGCGAAATGTGCAGTATAAAACAACCCGTTCGGCGAAGAATGGTTCACAGCAGTGGGGCAGACAACTATTCCCTTAAGTTTGCCTTTACTTTTCTTGTGTTTTGACTTTTTTTGACTTACCTTGACATGTAGTGACGCAGTATGCAAACGATTACGGTTCTGCTTCAAAAAAGCAACGCAAAACTATCCCTGCAAAAAATAGGTGTCTTAGCTGACAAATCAGTAAATGAACCTTTGTTTTTATTTGACGGGTTAACTGTTTATGATAACTTTGCATTGGCATTTTATTTTTTTTAAGTTGATAACAATAAAACTTGTTAACTATTTTCTAATCCATATTCCAAAAACTCAAGGGTTAATATTGCTTTTGTAAAATTTGTTTCCAACTAAAGTGTTAACTATGAAGCTCTCAAAAGCAATCACAAAACTATTAATCAGCATGATAGTCCTATCTTGCTTTGTAACCCTATTTAACGCGAAACCTGTTGATGCAACAGGCATGAACGGCACCATAGTTTTTAATCAAACAGGTTTAGCATCAGGTACAAGCTGGACAGTAAAAATCGGCGCAAGCAATTATACATCCACAGGCAGTTCCATTTCTCAAACATGGATTGCTGATGTCCCATACAATTGGCAAGTGTATGTACCTGTTGGATATACGTCAAGCTCAACATTATCTGGCACATTTACACTAAATGTTGGTCAAACCCTAAACATCAATGTAGCGTTTACTCCCTTACAAAATTACAATGTAACTTTTATTGAAACAGGTTTAGCTTCAGGAACAACTTGGGGAGTTACTTTTAATGGCGCCCAATATTCATCATCAACACCCGTTTTAACAATCACTGGTTGCGCCAACGGAAGCTACCCGTACACAATCGATACCCCTAACGGTTACTTAATCGGTACACAAGCCTCAGCAACATTAACAGTCGCAGGTTCGAGTGTTGTTAAACAGGTAACTTTTGCTTCATCTAACTCATCTGACTGGTACATGAGCCGACGCGACGTTCTCCATTCAGGCTACGCAGACACTACAGCACCACTAACCAATAACACGTTATGGATAACCAGTCTAAATGATATATCAACTTCATCACCAGCCATCGTTAACGGTGTCTTATACATTGGCACCCTAAACGGAACCATTTACGCATTAAACACAGCAGATGGCTCGATAATTTGGGATTACGTTACCAGTGGACAAGTTCAATCGTCTCCTGCTGTGGTTGGCGGCGTGGTTTATGTCGCTTCAAATGATCAGTATCTTTATGCGTTAAATGCCACTGATGGCAGTTATATTTGGAGATATAACGTAGGCGGTGCAGGTCTTAATACTTCTCCAACTGTAGTGGATGGCGTTGTCTACTTTGGTGAAGACAATAAACTCTTCGCCATAAATGTTACTGATGGCAGCCTTATCTGGGAAAAAACAGTATCCGGCTATTTTGAAGCTTCCTCTCCAACAGTAGTTGATGGCGCAATTTACTTTGGCATGTATGATTCTCGTTCAGTTTTTGCCTTGAACGCATCCGATGGCTCAGAAATCTGGAACATCTACACATGGAGTCATGTCTGTTCCTCACCAACTGTAGTTAACGGGATTGTCTATGTAGGCAATAATGAAGGCAGGTTATATGCTTTAAATGCAACCGCAATAGATGACCCGTACATTTGGGATGTGCATCTTGGAGGTAGCAGTGCCATGTTCGTTTCTTCACCCGCTTATTGTGAAGGCGTTATTTACATTGGCGACACAGAAGGAACAATGTACGCAAGAAATGCAACTGATGGTTCAGAAATCTGGACAAGCCCCGCAGGTATGTTTCTTTACTCTTCTGCTGCAGTTGCAGGCGGCGTAGTCTACATAGGTTCAGGTAATAACAAAGTGTACGCGTTCAATACTGTTGATGGTTCATTAATCTGGACATATTTAGCTGGCCAACCTATTTGGTCATCTCCTGCTGTAGTTGACGGAACAGTCTATGTTGGCTCACGTGACGGAAAGGTTTACGCTTTTGGCGTTCCTAACCAGTACACGTTAACAATGAGTACAGTAGGGCACGGCACCGTCAACCCAGGAAACCAAACCTCTATCAATGCAGGAACAATCTTGGATTTAGTGGCTATTCCCGACGAGGGCTGGGTATTTTCTGGTTGGAGTGGAGATGTTTCAGGTTCAACAAACACTACTATTACCATGACTGGTAACAAAACAGTCACCGCAACCTTCACACAAAACAACTATACTTTAACCATGATTACAGTAGGCACGGGCAGTGTCACGCCGGGAAACCAAACCACTTACCATTATGGTGACAACGTGGATATCACAGCAGTAAGCTCAAGTCCATACGTTTTTAGCGGTTGGAGCGGCAGCACAACAGGCAACACCAACAAAACAATCACCATGACAGCAAACATGACAATAACAGCAACCTTTGTCCTTAACAGTCACACAGTGAACGTCTATCAAGGCAGCCACGGCACTATCGCTCCGTCAACAGCAACCGTAACTGACGGTGGAAGCCAAACATTCGCTATATCTCCAGACACCGGTTACCATATTGTCGACGTTATTGTTGACAGTTCCTCAGTGGGTGCAGTAGCCTCATACCAATTCACAAACGTTCACGAAGACCACACCATAACGGCAATTTTCGATCCCAACGAATACACTTTAACCGTTACTACCATTGGCAACGGTTCAGTAACTGTAACACCGGCAGCTGCAACCTACCATTACGGAGAAACAGTGGAACTAAACGCTATTCCCAACAACGGCTGGTTATTCGACGGTTGGAGTGGAGACTTACAAGGCACAACTAATACAACAATCACTATCGATGGCAACAAGAACATAGTCGCAAACTTTACACAACAATGTTACCAAGTCAACTTTGATTTGACAGGCGCCAACTCTACAGGTGTCGTTTTAACAGTTGATGGTGTAGGCTACACAGAAGCTGACCTTCCTAAAGCGTTTACATGGACACACGGCTCAGTACACACCTTCGTATTCAACCAAACCTTGCAGGTAAGCAACGGTGAACGCAACATTTGGAGTTCAACAACAGGCCTTTCCACACTTCAAGAAGGAACATTAACCCTAACAGGCGCCGGAGCAGTCACTGCATACTATAACCTCCAATACTTGCTTACAGTCA
>JAWRIR010000091.1:0-11434 GCA_040268405.1 Thermoproteota archaeon
TATTACTATGTGCCCATCTTTATCGTCAACGTACATGTAGCCACTGACCCAAGTGAATTCAACTTTTAAGTGGCTTAAGACTTCCGTGGTTTTTTCCCCAAAAATGCCGCGAACAGCTTCCACTTTATCGAATCCTTTGAAGTACTTCAGAAACAGCCCACTGGTGTTTCCAACGGATAGCGGGTTCACTGGAAGTTTGCTTAACATCCGCATGATTTTAAGCATCAAATGCTCGACTGAATTCAATTATCCCTTTTGCTCCTACTTGAATTCTGAAAGGTGCTCCAGCCACATACCCATTCCAACTAAATCATTAACGTTGATTGTGCCGATGCTGGCGTCAATGTTTTGGCGGGCTGGGTTTCTCCACATGCCGTCAGGCACCAAATTAAACTGCAGTGGAATCTTGCAGCGTAAACCAAACTTTTCAGCCAAACCCGGAATCAACTCTCCACTGTTGCAGGCTTTGTGCGCTGTAATGTATGTTTGAAGAAGCTGGGGGCTTGCAAACTTGCCTACACCATGCCATACTGCTGCATCTTCAGGTGAAGCCAAAGCGTACAGGAAAAACTGTGGTGAAGAAGGCGTTTCAACGTAACTGTAATCTGCCAACTTTTCACCCAATACTGAAATTTCGTCTTCGCATTGGGACTGGGCTATGTCTTTGGGGTCTATGCCGTTTGGGTAGAGTTCTGTGGTTTTGTATTTAACTGTGACGTTTTCGAGTTTGCTGTCGTCGAAATGGAGTTTGCCGTGGGCTGCACGTTTTGACCCATACCCCTTTGCTGAATGTGGAACCGTGAGCAGGGTGGTGCGTTTAGTCATGCTTCTTCCCATGCAGTTGTAGGCTTGCTCAATTGACTGGTAACTTTGATGTGCTTGACTAATGATGTAATGGAGTAGGTCGCCTTTCTTTTCTGTCTGCAAGGGGGAGAGTGGCATGCGTAAAGCGTAAAGTGAAAGGTTCATGCCAAAAACTTTAGATAATTCTTCGAGTTGCCGGAACTTGACGGCGTCCACAAAATCCATGTAATTGTCTGTGCGTTGGAGTTCTTCATTGATTAGTTCGGCTTCGTTTTTAGTGATTAATGTGCCCTCATACTTTTCAACAAATGCCCTGTCAACTTTAAGCTGGTCTGTTTTAATGTTGGCAGCTGGGAACGCGCTTTGTCCGCTATCAATTATTGATTGTCTCAAAGGATTAATCGAGTACCTATCAGCCTCCACGTCGTCAGTGTTAAGCATAAACGGAACCACGTAGCCTTGAGGCGGCTTTTGCAGTTCCTCAAATAGTGCACTGTAATCATCGTTTGTTGGTTCATGCATTCCTGTTTCAAGACAATAATTTGCGCACGTTTGAAGCAGGCGTGTACCGATGATGCCTTGAACTTCCTCTGCTGTTAACTGCGGATTAGTATACTCGACTGAACCGCGCAAATAAAAGTGGGCGTCTTCAAAATGGACGCATGTTTTTTTGCCGTCAACAAAACGGAAAAGGGAGACTTTTGGGCTGGTACTTTCCTCTTTACGGTTTAATGCTCCTTCAGCTAACGCTTTAGCGGCAGGCATAGACTTAGCTAAAAAACTCTTGACTAGGCTGTAGCAAATATCTGGCATAAACGTGTCTTATCCTCGTTCCAATGATTCGGCAAGGTGTATACTGTTTTGAATCTTGGGCACACCTAAAAACATTCTTGACAAAGAAAAAGCTTTTTTGAATCCCGCACCAACCAAAAACTGTTGAAGCTCCGTTTGGTTTTGAGGCAAATAAAGCGCGGCACGCCTGCCTTCTAACTTGGTGAATGCTGCTTTTAGAAGTTCAACTGCTACTTCTGACTTGTATGGGTTGCAGACTAACGGTCCAACTTCAGCCATGCTTTCAGACACTTTAGCCAAAACGTAACCATCCACTTCTTTGCCGTCGATTGAAGCGTAGCATAAGTTTGTTTTTTCTTGCATTATGGCTTTTAGAAGATTTGAGCGGTCTGCGCCGAAGAATTGGGTGTCAAAACGGTTTAGCGCTGAAAAATCTGGTTCTGCTTCAAAATTAGGTGGGTTCCAATCTGCGGGTTGAATTTTGTTGTTATGCATGACGGTTAAGTCTATGTCTGCTTTGAAGCCGCTTTTGGCGTAGAACTTTTTAAGATGCTGGTAAGCGTACAAGCCGATGGTTTCGACGCCTTTGCCTTTTAGGTGGTTGATGGCGTGTTCAAGAAGAAGGCGTCCCGCTCCCTGTTTACGGTATTCTGGCTTGACGATTAGGTTCCCAAACCAACCCGCCTTGCCGAAGCCTATGCAAGTGGCAATTCCCACCAGGTTAGAGTCATCAAAAAGTGTGAGGCAGCCTTCTGGTTCAAGGTTCTGGTTAAACCTGAAATCCGCCGTTTCCATGCCCCAATCCATGGTGTTGGCTAAATCAACCGCGAAACCGTAATCGTTTGCAGTCATAACCTTAACTTGAAACATAACCTGTTAATGCGTTTTTGAGCAATTAAGCTTATAGAAACGGCTTTATGTTCGGAATTTACTAGTTTCATAGTTTTTAGGGTTTGTTTTTTGAAGGTTTTCTTTATGGGTGCTTTTTTTAGGAGCGTTAAGGTACGCGCTATTTTTCTTAGTATAGTTTGGCTACTGCTTTTTACAGTTTCAATGTCATTGCTTCCTATGCTTTTACATTCATACGTGGGTAACGAGCAGGTTCAAAGCGTGGTAAGTTTAACATGGTCTGGTTACGTGGTTGCTTCAGATTTTTCTTCTCCAGAACCTACAATTGTTGGAGTTAATGCTTCATGGATTGTGCCTTCTGTCAGCGTCTCTTTAGGTAACACGTACTCGTCAGCTTGGATTGGCATTGGTGGACAATTTGATGATTCATTGATTCAAATTGGAACAGAACATGATTCGGTTAATGGACGCGAAAAGTATAGTGCATGGTACGAATTGTTGCCTGATTACGCTATTAATATTCCGTTAACAATTTCAGAAGGCGACTTAATTTGTGCCTCAATTAACTTGATAAACCCAGAAACTGACTTGTGGCTTGTACAGTTAACCGACTTGTCAACTGGACAAAGCTTCAACAAAAACCTAAACTACAACTCAACATGTCTCTCTGCAGAATGGATTGTTGAACGACCCACCCTGAATGGTCAAATTAGTTACCTGTCAAATTTTGGTGATTTAACATTTACAGATGCCTACGTTAACATCAACAGTACCGTAACTCCTATTGGCGAGGCTCAATTTTCTCAAATACACTTAACAGACCATCAAAATACCCAGTTAACCACGGTTTCAAAAATTAGCCCTGACGGCACAAGCTTCACTATCCAGTACATCGCAGGAAGTTAACGGTTCTTAGCTTCCTCATACAAACTGCTTATGCATTCACTTGTAATGACACCTATAACTTTGGTAGGTTCATTTCTGTCGATTACTGGGATTAAATCAATTCTTTCTCTGTTCAAAATTTTGTTTGCTTCTAAAATTGGGTCATTAGGGGAAACAAGTATATTTTTCATCGGCATATTTTCGACACGTAAAACGGTTCTTTGTTCAGGATTGACTTTCATTAACTCGTTCCATGTGATAATTCCTTGGAAAACGCCGTCTTTTTCAACTAAGGCGTCATGGTAACGATTTTTGAACATGATTTCTAATGCTTCGGTGATGGTTTGTTGAGGATTGACGGAACCTATGTCGGTTCGCATGACGTCTTTAACACGTATGCCTGCAAGCTTTGTGGATATGATGGTTTGTTCGCCTTCTTCGCTGGCTCCGATGTAAACAAAAATGCCAACCAAGATAAGCAGGAAATACATAGGAAAAATAAAGCCTGCAATTACCATTCCGATTCCTAAGATTCTGCCCAAATAAACAGCGTACCTTGTTGCATCAGGGTATTTTACGTATTCAGCCAGCAGTGCCCTGAAGACTCTGCCGCCGTCCATTGGGAACGCTGGAATGAGGTTAAATGCTCCAAGAATTATGTTAAGCATTGCTAAGTCGATTATGAAGTTTCCAGTTACTGTTGAAGCTGATAGACTGCCGATTTGGTCTGGCGAAATCAGCAAGCCAACCCCAAGCAGTACTGCACCTAAAAGCAGGCTTGTTAGCGGTCCAGCGACTGCCATACGCCATTCTTGTGAGGGTTTATCGGGGATTTCTTCAATTTCAGATACACCGCCGATTGGGTAAAGAATAATTTTTTTCACTTTAAACCCGTAATGTCTCGCGACTACGGAATGGGCAAGTTCATGAAAAACAACAAAAACAAACAAGAACAGGACCAAAAAGAACGGGTAAAAGAATGGGTACGCAAGAATGAAAACTGCTGCGATAAGAAGTATAAATGTAAGGTGTAGCTCAATTGGTATGCCCCAAGCTGAACCAATCTTAAAAGAATACTTCATACGCTAAAATGACGATGGATTGTTATTATAATTTCCGATTTAACCTTAAATTGCCTGTTATGTGGCTGCTTCTGTTCCGCGTACTTCAAAATGTTTCACGTACGCGCTGTGGTCAAATGTGAAGTAAACAGAGTTGTGAGTGCCATTGAAGGATTGAACGTATTTGTGTGGGCTTACTTCGTAGTATTTGTCAATAAGCTTGATTTCTCCTCCCGTTAGGGCAGTCGGGATGGTTACGTTAAAGAACGCGTTTTCTTGTTTTCCACTGAAATCAATGTTAACTGCTTTGCCTTCTTGGCTGTAACTTACTTTGGGCTCAGAAGAATAGTTGGTTAAAACGCTTACGACGTAAGTTTTTTCTCCAACTACAACTTGAAAAGAATACAATTCCGTCTTTGGGTTTGGATGTTGCCAAAAAACAATTGCAAACACTACAACCAGTAATGAAAGCATAACCGCAACAGTGAATGCTACTTTACGTTTACTACCCAAAGGTTTCATCAAAACGGTTTCTCTCAGAATGCTATTTCAGTTTTTCCAAAAAAACCAGCCGTCACCGCTTTTACCAGTTGAAGCAACTTTTTCAGTATGTTAAAATAATCTTTTTCACTTTGATATTTTTGAGATGACACCTTTGTCGGAACATACTTACAATAAGCCGGTAGTGTGCATCTTCAAAGAACGCGACGTTCACCATGAAGTAGACCCCTTCGTTGTTGTTAAAGCCAAAAAAATCACGCTAAGTCCAACACAAGACGCAAAAAAATACGACTGCAACATGCAAGACTTCTTCACACTTATGGGCGACGCAGATTACCTTTCATCCAAAGAAGGCGAAAACGACCATTACGTGATGTGCTGGTTTGACGACACCCAACCCGACATGAACCACGATTTGCGGCGTTTAAGAGGCGTCACTCTAAAAGAAAAAGCGAAACTGTCGTACACTGAAAGTGGCAAAAGAACATACAACGCCCATTTTGAGGCTAAACAAGCCCACCTCTAAAATTGTCTTTTGTGCGTTCTTGGGAATGTTATTATTCGCCGGTGTCGATTTATTTTTGAGGTAACTTGCTTGACGGAGCATGTTTGGAATAAACCGGTTATTTCGATTTTTAAAGAGCGTAATGTTAACCCTGAAGTTGAGCCTTTTGTTGTTGTTAAGGCACGTAAACTTGTGGTTAATCAAACTGAAAATTCAATTTCTGGGTCAATTCACGACTTTTTCAGGTTAATGGGTGATGTTGACTATCTCTCTTCAGCCGAGGGTGTAAGTGACCATTACGTGCTATGCTGGTTTGACGACACCATTCCTGAAATGACAGGTGACTTCCGAAAATTAGCAGGCGTACGTTTCGACGGCGATGTTAAACTCGAAATAGGCCAAAACGGCAAAAGGACATACAATGCAACATTCACAGCTAAAGCTGCCAAACTCAAATAAACAATTTAACCCAACCGAAACGTGCAGGCGCTCTTAAGCCCATTTTTGCTGGGCAAACAACCAGTTTTTTGCTTCTTTAGACAGTCTCTTAATGAAAATATAACGTTTTATTGATGATTTTTGCGTTTTTTATGAACTTACTCTTAAATATAACTGAACAAATTCCATATGGTAATGGTTGGAGGAGACCATGGTAGAGCAAAAGTTACGTGTAACTCTAATTACCGGTAGAACCATCGATCAGGGTGTAGGCAAAGAAATGGGAAAAGGCTCCCAAGAATACTTTGACAGCACTGCAGTCTGTTTTCTAGATCCAGTTGACATAAAAAAACTTGGCTTAAAAAGCGGTATGAACGTTCAAGTAACATCTCAATACGGTTCAGTTGTCGTGAAAGCGAAAAAGTATACTCATGGCGCTATGCCTGGCATGATTTTTATGCCCTGTGGTCTTTGGGTGAACGCTATTTGCGGCGCCGATACCTACGGCATGGGCATGCCTATCTTCAAAGGTTTTGAAGTTGAGGTCGAACCAGCCCCAAATAAGCCCGTCTTAACCCTAGATGAGCTTCTAAAACAGGAATTCGGAAAGTAATCATTATGACAGAAATAATCAAATCAGTTGTTTGTCCAATATGCGGCTGCTTATGTGACGATCTTGAAGTTACAGTGGAAAACAACGAGATTGTCAAAATGAAAAATGGGTGTGCAGTCTGTGAAGCAAAAATGGTTCACGGCTACAAAAGCGAAGAACGCATCCTTGAACCACACATACGAAAAGACGGAAAACTCGTACCTGTTTCTATGGATGAAGCCATTCACAAAGCCGCACAAATTCTTACTGACGCAAAATATCCTCTATTATTCGGGTGGACAAGCTCTACAAGCGAAACCCAACATGTTGGTGTCGAATTAGCTGAAGAACTCGGTTCAGCGTTAGACAACTGCTGCAGCGTTTGCCACGGTCCCTCAGTCATGGCTACCCAAGAAGTCGGTATCCCAACTGCAACTTTAGGCCAAATCCGGCACCGTGCAGACTTAATCGTGTACTGGGCATGCAACCCTTGGAGTTCACACCCAAGACACGTTGAAAGATACACAGCCTTCACCGAAGGACGCTTCGAAAAAAGCGAATTCAAAGATTACGTTCAAAAACTAAAAGCAAGAGCAAGCCAGAAAAAAGTAGCCGCAACCATACGGCGAACACAAGTCCGCTATCAACCACCGCCACGTCCACAAACATGCGTCGTCGATGCGCCACCACAAACTCTTGCAAAAATGGGTCGCAAAATGATCGTTTTCGACGTACGAAAAACCATGACGGCGGAAGTAGCTGACTACTTTGTTCAAGTTGAACCAAACAGGGACTACGAAATATTCGACGCCATGAGATGCTTAGTTAACGATCAAGAATTAGACGTTGACAAAGTAGGCGGAATCCCAGTTGATTACCTAAAAGAAATTGTAGACGCAATGGTCAACGCCGAATTTGGTGCAATATTCTTCGGTTTAGGTTTAACTCAAAGCGCAGGCAGATTCCGAAACATAGAAATCGCAATCGCATTAACACGTGACCTTAACAGAAAAACTAAATTCGTAATTTCACCAATGCGTGGTCACTTTAACGTTACAGGCGCAAACACTGTTTTCGCTTGGCAAACAGGTTACCCCTACGCGTTGGATTTCTCACAAGGTTACCCACAGTATAACCCTGGCGAATTCACTGCAACCGACCTGCTAAGACGCGGCGACAACGACGCAACATTAGTTATCTCTGCAGATCCAGGTGCTCACTTCCCTAAGGGTGCTATTCAAAACATGATGAAGCATCCATTAATCACTATCAACCCTGACTGGAACGCAATTTCCCGTCTTGGCGACGTGGTGTTTCCAACACAATGGTGCGGCATAGAACAAGCTGGCACAGCTTACCGTATGGACTCTGTTCCTATCACCTTAAAGAAAGTGGTTGACGCTCCAAACGGCGTGCCAAGTGACGAGGAGATAGTAAGACGGATTCTTAAAGAAGTTAGAGTCATCAAAGCTAAGAAAGCTGGAAAAGAAGTTAAAGAACCAGCAAAAGAATCCAAAGCAACCGCTCCTAAAAAAACCGTCCGCAAAACCAAAAAACCCGTTAAGGAGGAAGCTTAAATGACTGAAATCCTAATCAAAAACGGTTTTGTCATTGACCCAATCCAAAAGATTGACGGTCAAAAAATGGATATAGCCATTAAAGACGGCAAAATAGTTGAAAAAGTCAACGAAAAGAAAGCTCAAATCATTGACGCTTCCGGATTGCTCGTTATGGCTGGTGGTGTTGACATTCACAGTCACATTGCAGGCTCTGAAGTTAACATTGGCAGAATGATCCGTCCAGACGACCACGTTAAAGACGTTGTCAAAAAAACTGCTCTTACCCGCGCTGGCACTGGCTACTCCATTCCTTCAACATACGTTACTGGTTATCGTTACTCAAAAATGGGTTACACAACCGTTATGAATCCTTCAATGGCGGCTATGAAAGCAAAACACGCCCACGAAGAACTAAACGACATCCCATTAATCGACAAAGCATCATTCACACTGCTGGGTGACTGGTGGTTCTCACTTGAAAACCTAGCAAAAGGCGACATAGAAGAATGCGCCAGACACATCGCTTGGATGCTTACTAACACCCGCAGTTACGCCATTAAAATCGTCAACCCCGGCGGCTTAGAATCTTGGGGTTTCGGACGCAACGTTCACAGCCTCGATGACGAAGTGCCAAACTTCTGCTTAACACCCCGAGACATCATCACGGGCTTAGCAAAAGTTAACGCCATGCTCAATTTACCGCACACTATCCACTTACACACTAACAACCTAGGTGTACCAGGCAACTACAAGACAACCCTTGACACAATGAGAGCGCTTGAAGGTTTATACAAAGGCGACAAACCAGTTGGACACATAACTCACATTCAATTCAGCAGTTTTGCAGGCGATAGTTGGGCGCATTTCAAATCAGGCGCTGAAGAAATCGCCAATTACCTTAACGCTCACAACCACATGACCGTCGACATTGGTCAAGTCACATTTGCAGACACAACAACCATGACTGCCGATGGTCCATTCGAGTTTTCACTCTATGAACTTGGTGGTCACAATAAGTGGGTAAATAGTGACATTGAAACTGAATCCAGCGGCGGCATCATACCTTTCCATTACAAGAGGAAAAACGCAGTTAACGCGATTCAATGGTCAATCGGTCTTGAATTATCTTTACTAATTAAAGACCCATGGAAACTACACATGACTACCGACCATCCTAATGCTGGGCCATTCTATCATTATCCTCGTGTTTTCGCTTGGCTCTTTAGCCGCAAAGCACGTGAAGCAACACTAAAGAAATGCAACAAACGTGCTCAGAAAAAGAGTCTGCTGCCAACAATTGACCGTGAATACAGCCTTTACGAATTAGCAATTATCACACGTGCAGGAACCGCCAAAGCTTTAGGCCTTAAAAACAAGGGTCACCTCGGCGTAGGCGCTGACGCAGACGTTTCAATCTACAACATTAACCCAGAAACACAAGACATTGCCCAAAACTACAAGCCAGTACGCAGAGCCTTCAGCAACGCAGTCTACACAATCAAGGACGGCGAAATAGTTGTTAAAGACGCTGAAATCGTTGCTACACCTCCAGGCAGAACAATTTGGCTTGACGTTCAAACAAAGGAACCCTGCAGAATCGACGAAGAAATGAAACGTAAATTCAAAGATTACTGGACAATCGAATTTGACAATTATCCAGTAACCGATCATTACATAAAAGTTCCAGAAAAACGAACAATTAAGGCAAGTGTGTAAATAATGATAACAATCACACCTAAACGAGTATTTGACGTGCCAATCCAAGCAGCATGCATTAGCGTTGACGTGCTTGCTGGAAAAACCGTTAAAGAAATTGCAGCCATGCCAATCACCGAAGGCAAAGAAACCATAACTATGGGCGACGTTTTTGAAATCAAAGAAGACAAAAAAGTAAAAACACCCGCCATCACTCTAAACGGTGACTTTTCAAGAGTTAAACGCATCGGACAAGGTATGAAAACCGGCGAAATAGTCATCAACGGCGACGCAGGCATGCACACAGGCGAAAAACTTTCCGGCGGCAAAATTGTTGTTAACGGCAATGTAGGCGGCTGGTCAGGCAGCGAAATGAAAAAGGGTCTGCTTGAAGTTCACGGCGACGCAGGTGACTACTTAGCTTCACCATACAGAGGCACAAGCACAGGCATGAAAGGCGGCTTAATCACTGTTGACGGAAACGTTGGAACCGACGTAGCTACATGGATGCAGGGCGGAACCATCAAAATCAAAGGTTCAGCTGGAAGATTCCTCGGTTACCACATGAGTGACGGAGCAATTTACGTTGAAAAAGGCTGTGACATACGTGCAGGCGCATGCATGACTGGCGGAAAAATCATCATAAACGGCACAATGGAACTGATGATGCCAACATTCACAATTGACGGTGTCAAACCAAAAGTCAAAGTTGACGCAGAACAAACCGCTCAGGGACCATTCTACGTTTTCCTCGGAGACATGGCAGAACACGGCACGGGCAAAATCTTTGCATCTAAAACTGCAAACCCCTCAATGAAATCCTACGAAAAATACCTCTAAACCCTATTTCATCTAATTAGCGTAGGCAACGTTTCTATGCGTTTGCCAAAAATTTTTTGCTTTTCAGTTTAACTAGTAATCTGTTGTTTTGTTTGTGGTTTTTCAGCCGAATGACTTATCAGACTCGCTCGACTCAAAAAGCCATCACTGAGGCTATTGGCTTATGCGTCAAGTAGACATGACAAGGCTTGACTTATCAACAGGCACAGCAACCAAAATGCAAGACAACGTCGCAGAAGAAGTTCCCCTCAAAATAACAATAAACGACGATTATGCCTTTGTCATCTGGAGTTCTCCATCCCAATTCAAAGAACTCGCCGTAGGCCACCTGTTTGCCGAAGAAATCATTTATTCGATAGATGACATTGAAAGCATCACTTCAAACGAAACCGAAAACATTTGCCACGTAAAATTCAAAGACACAATAAACCTTGAAGAACGCATGAAAACTCGGCGAAGAGGCGCAAGAATCGTACCCCTAATAAAAAACAGCACCTCAGCCTACCAACACGACGACAAAATCGCCAATGTAAAATCAAACTTAAAAGTAAAAGCCCAAACAATTTTTGACGCAATATGTCAAATGAACGAAAAAGCAACAGGCTTCACCAAAACAGGTGGCTTGCATGACAGTGGCATCTTCAAAGCTGACGGGACAATGGTTGCTTTCTCAGAAGACGTTGGCAGGCACAACACGGTTGACAAAGTCATCGGCGAGGGACTGCTTAACAGGCTTAATTTTGCTGAATGCTTCATGATTATCACTGGACGAGTGCCCGGCGACATGATTTACAAAGCTGCAAAGGTTGGGTTGCCTATCGTAGCGTCCGTGGCGGCTGTTCTAAACTCGGGGGTTTCTTCAGCACAAAAAGCCAATGTGACCTTGGTCGGTTTTGTGCGTGGAAAACGCATG
>JAWRIR010000092.1:0-41223 GCA_040268405.1 Thermoproteota archaeon
CTGCCTAAAATAGGTTCGATATTTGTTTGTGTTGAGACTTCAGAAATAGCTCGTTCAGGTACGTATTTATTTAAAATAATCATTGTTTTTTTGTTTAAAACTTCGTAAATTTCTTTTAGCATTCTATTGGTTCCCTGTAAATCAACCATGTCTGAACTGGTTACAATCAAGCTCAGGTCGGAGCCTGCTAACGCATTAAGCGATGAATACTGAACACCTGGGCTAGTATCAAATATGCAATAATCGATTCCTAAATCATTGTAAAATGAATCTATTAATGCTGTTAACCTTTTGACTGCTGCAACTTCCCATTTAGCGCTTTTGTCCATTACGCTCCGTATTGCTTCAATCGATGGATTTGCAAACCCAATTTGCAGTTTTCCTTTCAATGAGTATTTGTTTGTAACATCAAACAGAACCTGTTTTCCATAACAGTTGTTATTAAGAAAGTCATTAATCCAATACTCAATTTTGTCATCTAATGCTTGCGAAAAAATCGTGACTAAACTCGGGGCTCTAAAATCAACATCTAGCAACGCAACACTATGCCCCTTAGATGCCAAGATGCCTGCTAAGTTAGTAGCAATTACGGTTTTACCTGTTCCGCCACGAGAAGAATGAATTGATATAGCCGTTTTTATCATACTTTTACCTCCGTTGGCTCAATGAAAAAATAAGTCGTTTGACCCACCCGTTCTTTTTTAACAAAATTAATTCTAGCTAACTGATTAGCAAAACTGCTCTCAGCGGCTCTAGATCTTCCTGTTTCTGTTGCTATTTCCTGTGCAGTAGCTTTATTGAGTTTCATTAATGCCATTATCGTTTTTCTTAATGCAACTGGCAAAGTTAGAATTGTTAGCATATCTGGTTGGTTCATGGTAGTGTTGTTTCTCTTCTGTTCAGAAAGAGCAACAATAAGCAGATCCATTTTCTTGTCAATTGACTTAAGCAGACTAATGACTGATTCTGTACCCTCTTTATTTTTGTTGGAAATAGCCTCTCCCTCTGTTAATTTGCATACGCAATTTTACAATATAAGTTTTTAGTTTAAAGCGTTATTTAGAAAAAGTATTTAGTATGAAACATGTAAAAAAAGAAATATGGTTACTAAATACGATTCATGTATCCAAATTCTGCGAGCTTATGCGGGGGCAATTTCTGATCAAGCAAATAACATTTTGCTATCTGACAAAGCACTTAAAAAATTAGAAAAACCCCTGCAATATATTAAAAACGGGTATTGCGATTATACTCCTGCTCTAATGAATTTGGCCAGTCAATCAGTGGGCGGTAAAACTGGACAAACTAATGAAGTGGCACTGTCATATTGTTTAATGAATATGTGTTTCACAATTTTGGATGATGCAATCGATAGGTCGTATACCAAGTCTTTTAAACCAACATTATTTGGAATGTTTGGTCGAGATGCTGCAATTATTGTAGGGGGAATTGCATCTGCCAAAGCTTTCCAAATTTTAAATAATGTAGCTTTACCCAATGCTAAAAAGAGAAAGATCAACCAGCTTTTTTGGGAATTATGGACTAACGTGGCATCCGTTGAATTTGAATCCCTTAAAACCATAGAAGAGGGCTATCAATCAAGTGCCAGTAAGTTTTGGAAGGTAACGGCTGAATCTATAGATTTGGGTATTTGTTTCAAACTTGGTGGCATTATAGGCGGCGGTTCACAAAAGCAAATTGACTGCTTGTACCGATTTGGAAAAAGTGTAGGTGTTATTTTTGCCCTACAAAAAGATTTTGAGGTTTCTACGAACTTAACCGTGGAATTAGAAGATAGGATTCAAAGCAACCATTTGCCTTACTGCACTCTTTGGGCAAAAGAACACTCAAAATGCATAGATAAGAGGCTTGAGATTTATTTTGAAACGCCAAATAATCCTGAATTACTGCAATCAGTTGTTGAAGAAATGCTCCAAACAAACGTCTACGCGCATGTGTGCAAATTAATCAAAAAATATAAAATGCTTGCTGAACGCCAAATAATTCAGTTACCCGCAAATGATGCAAGAGAGCAACTCGGTAACATAATTGAACTTAAAGTTAAGTCATTTTTTGATTCAATGAAAGAAAAGGGTCTAAGAGAAAGTTAGACCCAGTCAGGATATTTATCCAGTGTAGATGCCATAGCTAACAGCGTTGAAACGACTGCACCTAATTGTTCCATAGGAATCTTTGCTTTCTTACAGATTTCAATGAGGGCATTTTTATTGCCTTCATTAACTGCTTTTTCTACTGCAGGATAAAATTCTTTACTTCTTAAGGTTTGCAGGTGACCCGACAGTTCACCCATCTTTATGTTTATACTCATATTTTGTCCTCAGCCTTGATTATTCCGATTCATATTTAAAATTTTATAAAGAAAATGACTCAAGTATAGACTATGCATCTGAATCTGAATATTGCCGATTTAAAGAAGGTACAAAATAACAATGTTCAGTTTAGTAATTTTGTCTTCAATTTTTTCTATTTGCTATTTTATTATTATATTTTAACGGTTCTCGTCCCGCATCTCTTCGTACCCTTTGAAAGCAACCTATTAGCGAAAATAATTATTAACCTTAACATTTGTTTGTTTATTGCAATCGGCGCGTTTTTCGAAAACAGAACTATGCGCACCTTTCCAAAGTATCTATCAACCGTATTATTGGCTGTGCTGCCAATTGCAATAGTTGTTACACATGATTTAATGCGGTTTTCACTCATAATTTTTATGACTATGCTGTATAGTTTTAAGACATCTGCATATTTTAACCACTTTTTTAGAAATACGCTTCAAATAGGACGCGGCAAGATTGCTGGGGCTATTGCCTTTTTAATTCTCCCAATAGTATCATTGCTGAGCTTAATGCCTGCTAGTTGGTTTAATTCAATTAATTTTATTCTGATAGCTTCTGTGCTGAATGTAGGTTTATTCGTTTTTCAGTTTTTTAAACGTGATGAAAAAAGCCTGCCTTTAATCAATAATCTGTGTACTATCGAAAAAAGAACAATCATTCTTTACTTAATTCCTTGGATAATTTTTTCAGTTATAAATGTTACACTTGCGCAGGACCTAGCATTTTCAAGTAGTGATTCATCGACTTACTTTATTATGGTAGTTTTACAGGCTGTTGGAGTAACCATTGGTGCAGTTGTAGGGGGTTTCGTTGCCGATTTTGTTGGACGTAGGGCGATGTTAATTTCTGCAATATTGCTTTATGGAACTAGTTCAATTATAGCCGGATTGGTCAGTGAAGCTGTTTTTCTCTTTCGATTCATAAATGGTGCCAGTTGGGGAATACTGTTTGTGCTTTATATTTTCATAATTTTCGGGGATTTGTCTAATAGTCGGGTTGGCTCAAAAATCTATCCAACAGGCATTATGGTTTACTTCTTTTCTGTTGGTTTGGGTGTTGTTTATCAACCGATTCTGTCAAGTGTAGCCGCTGCAAATGTGATATCCTTTCTAATGTTTGTTGCAATTGTGCCCATTTTATTTGCGCCAGAAATCTTGCCTAAAGACCATATTGAAAAGATGAAAATTCAAAAACATTTGAAGGCACTGAAAAAGGTACAAAAGAAAAATTAATGGTGCTTAATGGATGTTAACGGTGTTGTCTGCTCTATTTTTTCTAATTTACAAATCCACTGTAGTAAACGCTCGATTCCCATAGCGAATGAAGAATATTGAATTGAGTTATCTTCATAGAATTTTAAAAGCCATTCTTGTTTGTCTTTGCTAATGTGTGCTTGCTCTAAGCGAGACTGAAGTTTTGCACCATTTAGCAGTTCTATACTGCTTGCCACCTCACCGTAACCTTCAGGCGCGAAAAGGTCTGCCGATCTAGATAGTTCAGGTTTTTCTGTGTCGCCTTTGCAGAAAAAGGTGTCTGCTGTGAATGGTCTTTTCCAAATAAAAAACGGTTGGCTGAGTTTTAAGCTAAGATGTTTCTGTAGTTCCCCATTTAGCTCTTGACCCCAGAAGACTTGAAAGCCGTCTTTCTGCAAAATCTCAAGAACCTCATCATACGTTATTCGGGCATAATGTGAATCTGTGTTCACGAAGTCCTGGTCCAGACGATTAAATGATTTTAAAGTTTCCTTGATTTCTGTCAGAGAATTGCACAAGAATGAAACCAATTGTTCTTGAAGGTTCATTATGTCTTCTAAATTGCATTTAAGAACAATTTCAATTCGCCAATACTCGGTTAAGTGTCTGTTATCACATTTTTCTTTCCGAAAACTTGGTGATATGCTGTAAACTTTTCCTAAGCTTTCCGCGAAGATTTTTCCATAAGGTAACAGCCCTTTGGTGAGGCATACTTTACTATCGTAATATTTGACTTCAAAGGAGTTCGAAGAACCGGCTGAAACAGGAACGAGGATAGGTCCTTGAACTTCAAAAAAACCTTGTTTATCCAAATATTCTCGGGCTTTTTTTAATATGAATGCTCTAACCTTAAGCAGGTTTACAGTCTGTTGTGTTAACAACTCCCTCACCGTTTAGTTACTGCCCTTAACGTATTGCAATTTCTGTTTACTCATAAAAATATTGTTAAAACTACGAAGTTACTCCTCATTGGTGAAAGAGAATAAAAGAAAAACTGGTAGTTTTTCTCGTTAGTTGTGGCGCCGCTGAAAGAAGGCGCTATAATCGCCATTTTGTTTAATTTAACTTCTGTTAGGCTAGCATTTGAACGAGGATAGCTTTTTACTTCAACGTGCTATTCAGAAAATTCGTTAGAGCATAACATACTCAACGGCTTAATCTTTTTACCCATGTATGACGCGATGAAATAAGTGGCAAAATGATTGGTATTGTATTGTTTTCGGCTTACGGTTTTTTAATATTAGAAAATTGTATTTTTGTTTAAAAAACTACTCATAAGGCCGGACAGTAGACTCAGATTTTATTGAGTGCTAACCGTTAATACATTATAAATAAGAATTCTTCCCATAGGTTGTTTGAGGTTAAATCAAGTGATTAAAACTTCACAAAAAACTGTGACAATATTGTTTCTCCTGCTGCTTCTGATTTGTAGTACCTATCAATGCTTAACTCCCATAGCAAATGCAAAAGATACTGAGACTCCCGAGCAGCAGGGATTAGCGATTACTAACAACGTTCTGAAAATCAATACTGCTGACTTCGCCGTTTCCTCTGAAGTTTATCCAGCAACTGATAAAAATGCATTTTTAGGCTTAATTCCACAAGAAACAGTAATTTACAATTTAAAATCTGATCAAAGCAACAAGAAAATATTGTTTTCCTTTGCAAACGGAGACTTGCAATTAATACAAATGTTAGAAGACTCAAGTCCCATTCAACAGGCACCTTTGTCTATCGCCACTCAACTAAATATTATCAGTGCAAAAGCATTCATTAACAGTTATGTTTCGTATAAAGGCGACACACTGTACCCTGACTTAAAGGCCACTCTAAATTCAGTAACAGGCAAAGAAAACCAAACAGTAGTTGAAGGTAACATTACCCTAGATGTAACTTCTTCAGATGGAAGCACCAACTTCAAATGGTATTACTCGGCAAATGAAGCCTCTGCGCCATACACAAAATTCATTGCTTTAGGCATTAAAAATGGTCAACTAAGTGCTTTTGTCGATAATTGGAACATATATAAAATCGGTAGTGAAACTGTAAACATATCAAAACAAGAAGCAATAGCTCTCGCAATTGAAACTGCTCGTGCTTACGCTAACAACATGGGTCTAAAAGAGTATGGTTTTGAGGACAAAAACGTAAACGAGACAAACATACAATGGACTTCATTATTACTAGACACGTCAATTGATGCTGAATTAGCTCGTAGTTCCGATTTACTAGAACTTTACCCCGATTGGCGTATTGGTGTCCAATTAGACAAGTGGTATGGAGAACTGTATGGTATAGAAGTTGATATCTGGGCAGATACAGGTCAAATAAGAAGTATACAAACGGCATACTCCCCTATAACTCCTGAAGTTACGGAGGCATTGACTCAAGCTACCGATTACACTACCACAGCGGCATCATCCAACTTAAATCTGTATATGGCCCTGATTTGCTCTGTATCAATCGTTAGTCTAACACTAGCAGGTGCAATGATTCTAAGGGTGAATTCGACAAAGGGTTTGAAGCGAGGTTATTTGCTTAAGATCTCGCGACGAACAGGTAGTCTTCTCCTATGTACTATACTTGTTTTAAGTATATTTTTAATCGGTACTGGAACAGCTAATGCAACAACAAGAGGCGCTGCTGTATGGGGTTCAACAAGTGCAGGTGCATACGATACTAACTATCCTCCACAAAATAATTGGCGAAAGAGTGCTTCTGAGATTAGTTACCAGGATTATACGGCTGGTTATATAGCAACCTATTTTTCTCAAAACGGTTATACTGGCAATTCTGGTATTGACCATCAGGGGACTTCTTCCACGACTGGGCAAATATGCAGTGATATAATTAACTTACAGAGTAATACCGACTACATGGCTGTAGTAGATTTTGATCACGGTGTGGGTGGTTATCCAGGACGTGTAAATCTTCCAGCCCCATATGACGAAGTACATTACATGTTCGAAGACAACACAGGTACAGTAATTGGTACATCTGCTAATCACTATACTGATTGGAACCATGCTATCTACGACATGGAAATCTATCAATGGGTATCTCAAGGAACCGTAGTCTTTAGTTTCATTAACACCTGCCTGTCGGCCGACACAACCCAATTTGGTCAAGGAATGTTGCCTGCTCAATGGCCTCAAATTCCTCCTAGAGCAATTGGTATGCCATTTGCATGGACACACCGCCTCGTTGAACCTCTATTAACACAAGGATTTACCGTAACACAACACATTAGCGATGATGGCTACAACAATCCTGACTGGGCACCACAAGTTTACATTGGATTTCCCTATGGTTCGGCATCTCTATCTCAAGGAATACCTTTCAATGGTCAAGGCGGTAATCCCTACTATTACTGGGTTGTCAGCTTCATGTATCACGCGATAAGCACAAGTGAAACAGTCAATCAAGCATTAGACAGTGCTTCATGGCAATTTATGGGAAACAGTTTCGGCAATTGTCCGCTTAGAACAGGATTTACCGCTAGTTGGTGGAACTTCCCGGATCAACCAGGATGTACAATGGCTGTATATGGCAACGGCAACATTAGATTACAACAATTTGCTCCTCCAGCAGATGTTGCAAGCGTACCCTCAATCAGTGGCCCAACATCAGGAAATCATGGCAACCAAATAGGTCCTTTCACAGCATTCTCAACAAATCCATATGGACAAAGCATACAATACAATTTTGATTGGGGTGATGGAACTACTTCACAAGTCTGGTGTTCAGACGGTCAATCTGCAACCAATATATACCATAGTTGGAGTTCAGGCGGTATTTATAACGTTAGAGTTCAAGCGAGGACTGCAAGTAGTGGCTGGAGTAGTTGGTCTAATTCAATGAGCGTAAATATTGACAACCAACCCGTTTCGATATCAGTTAATGCATATGATGGCTATGGTTTTGATCTTAATCCAAACATTTACATTAATGGAAATTGGGTCGCTACATCTCCTGCAACAGTTCAAGTTCCACAAGGTTCAACATTAAGTGTCGATTCTTCCACATGGGACCCCTACTTAGGTTACTATCCAAATCTTGCATATGTTGACAGTGACGGCGTATCTTACTACACGGCGTACTACTATTAGTACAAAATAAACAAATTTCTTTTTTTTTACCAAAGAATAACTGCTCTGTTTTCCTCAAGACAGTAATAAACGTTTTATTAAGAAACTTTTTATGTTTTTAATGTTCAAAATAAACTGGTATACTATGATCAAATATCTGTCTCTTATATTCTTACTTTTTTGCCTAATAGTATCAACCATCACATCATTGACTTTTTCAGTGTCGGCAGACCCAAATGTTCCGAATTCTTGGATAGAAAAAACCTCTATGAATCAAGCTCGATCCGGTTTAAGTACTGCAGTTGTGAATGAAAAAATTTATGCTATAGGTGGACAAGTTTTGGTTTATCAGGATTCTTCAAGGACAGAAAGTAAGGTTGTTGGCACTAATGAAGAATATGACCCTTATTCAGATAGTTGGACAGAAAAGGCATCAATGCCTATTCCAAGCAGTGATTTTGCCACGGCAGTTTATGACAATAAAATCTATTGTATCGGTGGAGGAGTAACTGATGTTTTTAATTCTTCAACAGGTACATGGGATACTAAAATAACTGTGGGATTTAATCAAGTATATGATCCTGCAACTAACACTTGGGAAAACAAAACGCCTGCACCGTTACCTCAGACAAGCGCACAGGCAAACGTTGTAAACGGTAAAATCTACCTTGTAAATGGGTATCCCAACAGAACATTGATGCAAGTATATGACCCCTTGACAGACAAGTGGGGAGAAACATTACAAATTCCTTTTTCAGGGGTTACAACATCAGGTGTTTTAGATGGCCAACTTTACTTTTTTGGTGATTCTTTGACTGTTATTTATAACCCAAACACAGAAACGTGGCGTGATGGCAGATCACCTTTAGACGTTTTCTTTAAAGGTGATTTAGGTGTAACTACGGGTATAGTTGCGCCGAAAATGTTGTACATATTTTACAACCCTTTCAATGCACCTAATAGTTCCTTGTATCAAACTCAAGCATATAATCCAACCAATGATAGCTGGGTAACTGGTGCTAGTTTACCCTTTCAGCGCCAAGAATTTGGGGTTGCCGTTGTTAATGATGTTATTTACGTTATCGGCGGTTACACTCTATCGCCTCCAAGTATCGTTGATGTAGCACAAAATTATTTGCTTACTTACTCGGCAGTCAACGAAGCATATTTTCCATTTGAATATGGTGAAACACCGCCATATCCTATCATTATCGCACCATCTAACACTACCTATAACGAAAACACTATTTCCTTGTCATACACTCTTAGTCAGTCAGCTTCATGGATGGGTTATAGTTTAGACGGAAAAGGTAATGTCACAATTACCGGCAATACAACATTAACTGCCTTGACAATTGGAATGCACAACATTACTGTTTATGCTGAAGATGCTAACGGTATAGGGGCTTCCCAAACGATACATTTTGTTATTGCTGATGAAAAGTTTTCCAATTCAGAACTTGTTATTTTAACTTCTGTAACTGCGGTCGTAATTGTAGGTGCGATATTTGTAATTTTTGTAAAGAAACTGAAAAAGCATTAAACAAGGAGTAATGCTAAGAATAGTTCTGCTTCTTTAGTTTGAATTTTTTCGCAATAATTGTTTAATAAAAAGGTGTTATTTGCCTGAAAGTATAACTGTTTTTTTTGAGAAATAGTATTGCTTTTAGATAACAGCAAGGTGACGTAGGTAAAACAAAAATGGTGCTGGTTTTTCCTTTGAATAATGGCGTTATTTAAAGAAAACGTTATAGTAACAAAAAGTTGGGGGTTATGGTTGACAACAATAAGCAATAAAATACCTCACCCCGGCCACATGTTATTGGTGGTGCTGTGGCTTGTTTGGTAGCTGTTTGCTACGCATTCGTACCTTATATGTTTCTCCATATCTTTTGTTTACTATTAAATATTCCTTTACCTTCAAAATAATCTGTTTTTTGCTAAAAACTAGTTAGTGTCGGCGTCGTAATTGGTTGTAAATTGTTAACTTTTTCGGTTCTTTTTTTGTTACTTTTTGTAGAGTTTGATTTTTTGGTGGTGTTTGGTTTTTTGCAAAGATTTCTTTTTTTTGGTGAAATTTGGTCTGTGGTAAAATTTTTTAATGATTTTCGTTTTTTGTTGCTTTATTTTTCTTTCATTTTTACTTTCCTAAATAGGCATTGTAAGTTATGGTTTAACTTACATTAAAAAATATTTTGGGCTAAAAATTTGACAAGTGACCTAGTTTTTATCAAAGTTTCTGTTAAAAACTATGATTATCTCCCTGAATCAGACAAATATTATATACCTTTTAGACGCAAAGAGATAACCACAAATTAAGGAGAGAACAGGAAAATTTTGAATATAAAAAATAAAAAAGCAATATCCTCTACAATCGCAACAATACTGATACTTTCCATGGCGCTATCAATAATACCAAATGTTGCAGCACAAGAAACAGACATCAAAACATATCCTTTCGTTGAAGCTATTCCTAACCCCGTTGGTGTGAACCAACCTACTTTGATTAACTTTGGCTTGTTGAACTTCTTAGCAATTGACGGTGACGGCTGGAACGTAACAGTCACAGTCACTGATCCTAATGGTCAATCAAGTACTATTGGTCCACTGAAGACTTGGTCAACCGGCACTGTTGGTCAATACTTTACGCCTGACATCGTTGGAAACTACACATTGGTATGCAACTTTGATCGCGTATACTACAATTCATCATCGCCAGCAAGAGCCCCCGCAGGATGGTATGCAGCAAGCAAAACAGACCAATACACACTCGTTGTAACCGAAGAACCAACAGAAAAATATCCGGGCCAACCCTTACCAAGCGAGTACTGGAGCAGACCAATCGATTCACAACTCCGTGAATGGTGGTCAGTCGCAGGTCAATGGGCATACAAACCAGAAAACCTGATTGTTGAAGCAAACGCAGCCCCAACAACCGCACACATTCTATGGAATACACCTTTGGGTGATACCAGTGGCGGTTTAATCGGTGGCGACGACCTCAGGGACCATGGTTACCAAAACGGTGATGCTTATGAAGGCAAATTCGCAGGGTCAGTAATTATCAACGGTGTTCTATACTACAACAAATTTGTCAGCGGTGCACCAACACAAACCATCGTAGCAATCGATCTACACACAGGTCAACAGAAATGGGAAAACACCTACAGCTTCGGTGGCGGTAGAATTTCTACTGGACAAATCCTATACTGGGATAGTCTTAACAACCGTGGCGGCTTCTCATACATATGGCTAGCAAGCGGATCAACAATGTACGCTGTTGACGCTGAAAGCGGTATTTTGAGATACAACATGACCAACGTACCAGGCGGAACAATCTACATGGGTCCAAGCGGTGAAATGCTAAAATACTCAATTGTTAACTACGGAAACTCTTCAAATCCAAACTACAGATTACTACAATGGAACTCAAGCAGTCTACCTAAACTGTACGGTTCTGGTTACTCATCTGAAAGTTGGGGTAGCCAAACACAAGGAAAACAATTCGATGCCACAAGAGGCTATGACATGAACGTTTCACTCGCAGCATACAACTCTGCAGCGGTTGGAACATTCCCAAGCAGCGGTAACACAACAATCCAAAAAGCATATCCTAACAACATGGTGATTCTTTCCAGCGTTTCATATGACACTGTTCAGCTTTGGGCATTCAGCCTACAAGAGGGTCATGAAGGTGCATTGCTATTCAACAAAGCCAACGCAGCTCCATCAGAATGGAGAGCCGGTTTTATCACCATTAGCAGCATTGGTCAAGCAGGCTGGTGTGCATGGAGTCTACCAGACAAGGTTGCTGTGTTCTTCTCTAAAGAGAACAGAGTTCACTATGCATACAGCTTAGAAACTGGTGCTTTCTTATGGGAAACAGAGCCACAAGTTTATGCAGATGCATGGAGTGACACAGTTTTGGCCGGTTTTGGTCCTGACCGTGTTATTGCATACAACAAGCTTTACTCTGCAACAGTCGGTGGTGTAGTCTACTGTTATGACATTTGCGACGGCAGCTTACTATGGGAGTACGACGTTAAAGACAGGTACGGTGAATCTTACCTCACAAACAACTGGTGGATGATCCCACTGTTCGTGTCACAAGACAAAATCTACCTCGGCACACTCGAACACTCAGCTCTTGATCCTAAGCCAAGAGGCGGACCGTTCCTATGCTTAAATGCACAAGATGGTTCCGTTGTCTTTGAGGCAGATGGTTTATTCCGTCAGACTCGTTGGGGTGGACGCGCAATCATGGGCGATAGTATAATCGTCACACAAGATACATACGATCAACAAATCTACGCAATCGGCAAAGGCCCAAGCGCAATGACCGTTACCGCACCAGACGTTGCAGTAGCAGCAAACACGCCAGTCCTGATCAAAGGTACAATCACAGATATCTCACCAGGCACAGCCAGTGCAGCATTAAAACTACGATTCCCCAATGGTGTTCCAGTTGTATCTGATGAAGGCATGAGTGAATGGATGCTTTACGTCTATAAGCAATTCTCACAGCCAATGGACACGACAGGAGTTGCAATCTCTATTGACGCAGTTGATCCAAACGGCAACTACATACACCTAGGCGACGCAACAAGCGATGCAAGCGGTAGATTCAGCCTTCAATATGTCCCAGAAAATGCAGGTCAATACACTATCTATGCAACATTCGCCGGTTCAGCAGCATACTACGGCTCATTTGCACAAAACGAAATGTCAGTAATGGCAGCAGCAGAACCAACACCAACAACAGAAGTCAACAACACTCCGTATGAGATGTACACAATCGGTTCAGCAGCAATAATTGTTGTTGCAATCGCATTAGCTACAGTGCTTATACTAAGAAAAAGACCCTAAGCGCTAACCTCTTTTTCTTTTTTTTGTTTGGATTTGTTAGCGTTTAAAAACTTTTGTTTGCTTCTAAAAACTCCCTATTAATTGAATAATTTTTGATTCAAGTTGTTTAAAGGAAGGTTCGTGTTTTTTTAGTTCTTTTATTTTGCGAATTATAGTGTTTGGTGCGCGCACTTATTTCGTTATTTTTGTTTTTTTTTCTGACTTGTTTTTTGTTCATTTTTTGTAATTTTGGACTTGTTTTTTTTACAGTATTTTTTTCCATTTTTCTTATTAAAACCTTTTTTTAGTAAGTTATATTGTACCTTACACATTATTGTTTTTTCACATGGATATTTCTCAAAAAAATTTAGTTTTTACAAAATTTTTCACCAAATAACTAATCAAATCCCCCTGAATATAGCAAGTATTATATACTTTTTACAAACACACGTGAAAGTTATAAATCAAGGAGAGAAGAGAAAAAAATTGAATATTATAAATAAAAAGGCAATATCTACTACAATCGCAATACTTCTGATCGCATCGATGGCGCTATCAATCGTTGGAACACCAAACATTGCAAACGCCCAAGACACTGACAAAAAAACATACCCATTCGTCGAAGCCATCCCCAATCCAGTTGGGGTAAACCAAAGAACACTCATTAACTTTGGACTTTTGAACTTCCTCGCAGTCGACGGTGACGGCTGGAACGTAACATTAACAATTGAAGATCCCGATGGAAAAGTTCAAACCGTTGGTCCTTTGATGACTTGGTCAACCGGCACAGTTGGTTACAGTTTTGTACCAGATGCAGCAGGAACATACATTCTAAAATGCCAATTTGAACGCGTATACTACAATTCTTCAACGGCATCACTGAAAGGCTGGTATGCAGCTAGCGAGACTGACCCATACGAATTAGTTGTAACCGAAGAACCAACCTCAGTTTATCCAGGCCATTCACTCCCAAGCGAGTACTGGAGCAGACCAATTGATTCACAACTTCGTGAATGGTGGTCCGTTGCAGGCAGCTGGGTTGCAAAACCAAACAGCCTCTTAGCACCATACAATGATGGTCCCGAAACTGCACATATTCTCTGGAACATGGCAGTCGGTGACACAGCAGGCGGCTTAATGGGTGGATCCTCAGGTGACCACGGCTACGGAACAGGCGACGCTTACGAAGGCAAATTCTCAAGCGCAGTAATCATCGACGGAAGATTAATCTACAACGTGATGGGCAGCCCATTCTACTCAACAGTTCCAACACAAGAAGTAAGATGTGTTGACCTTCACACTGGCGAAATACTCTGGTCTAGACAATTAAACAACAACCCAACTTTGAGAATTTCATTTGCACAGAACCTTTACTGGGACTGTCTCAACTACCGAGGTGGATTCTCATACATATTTGCTTCAGCAAGTCAACCCGATCGCTCAACCACATTAATGGCGTTTGAAACACAAACTGGCAACTGGGTATTTAACTACACCAACTATCCAGGAGGAACTAACTATTACGGTCCAAACGGTGAATTCCTACAGTATTCCATTACAAACCTTGGCAACGCATCAAATCCAAACTACAGATTACTTAGATGGAACTCAAGCTATGTTGCTATGCACGGCAGAACCGGTATGGCAGAAAGCTGGGGCAGTGCAGTACAAGGCTTAACCTTTGATGCAAGACAAGGATATGACCTCAACATATCAATACCTGCAAATGTTGGAAGCAACGGAGGCATACTCTATGTGTTCCCCGGTGATCGTCTAATCGGCGGAAACGTCAGCAATTCAGGCGTAACCCTTTGGGGCTTAAGCCTACAAGCTGGACACGAAGGTTCAGTACTCTTCGGACCAAAAACATGGACCGCACCCGCAGTATGGAAAGACCTGACTGTTGTCGGCAGCATCGCCCAAGCAGGCTGGTGCGCATGGAGCAACGATCCATACGTTGGCGTCTACTGGACTAAAGAAAACAGACAAGGCTATGCATTCAGCTTAGAAACAGGCGACTACATGTGGACAAATGAGCCACAAGACTACAAAGACGCATGGAGCGACACAGTTTCAGCAAGTTTCGGACCAGACAAAATCATTGCATTCGGCAAATTCATTTCAGCAAGCGTATCCGGTATAGTGTACTGCTATGATGTGAACACTGGTGAAGAAGAATGGACTTATGAAGCCGAAGACCCATACTCTGAAGCATACCTCGGTAACACATGGTGGCTAGCACCATTATTCGCAACTGACGGCAAAGTCTACTTCGGCAGCTTAGAACACTCTGCTCTTGATCCTAAGCCAAGAGGTACACCGTTCTTTGCACTTGATGCAGAAACAGGTGAAGTTGTCTTTAGAGCAGATGGTTTATTCCGTCAGACTCGTTGGGGTGGGCGTGCAATCATCGGTGACAGCATCATTGCAACAATGGATACATACGACCAACAAATCTACGGCATCGGCAAAGGCCCAAGCCAAACAACAATCTCAGCACCAAACACAGCAGTAGCAGCAGGCACATCAATAATCATACAAGGTACAGTAACCGACATTGCACCAGGCACAAATGACGCTTCAATCAAAATGCGATTCCCCAATGGTGTCCCAGCAGTTTCAGACGACTCCCAAACCAACTGGATGCTCTACGTCTACAAACAATTTGAACAACCAATGGACGCAGTGGGTGTTCCAGTTTCAATCGATGCAGTTGATCCAAACGGCAACTATGTACACCTCGGTGACGCAACAAGCGATTCAAGCGGTCTATTCAGTCTAGTCTACACTCCAGAAACTGCAGGCGCATACACAGTCTTCGCAACATTCGGCGGTTCAGCAGCATACTATTCATCATACGCTCAAACAGCAATGGTAGTTCAAGCAGCAGCAGCAACACCAGAACCAACAAGTGAATCAGCAGTTGAGCAATACTTCGTACCAGCAGTTGCAGCAATTATTGCAGTAGTTGTAATAATCGGCATCCTGTTGGCATTGTTGATGCTCAGAAAACACTAAAAACCCAATCTTCTTTTTTCTTTTTTTGTTAAACTAAAAAACTTAGCATTTTTTTGTTTTTATAAGTATGATAAAAAAGGTTTTTACCGTTAAGAAACTTGAAGAACATTTGAGTCTATCAGGTTCCAATCAACGGTTAAAATGATTTGAGGGTCAGTGTAGACTTGGCGGTCTCTAAACTGTACAAGCATTCCTGTTTGGCTGTCAACGTAGATGTACTTGTAGTCATAGTACATTTTGGTGTATGTTAAATCAGTGGAGTCGTAGTAAACTGCTTGTTGTCTGATAATGTTTGTTTGTCTGTCTCCATTGGGGTATGTGCTTGTTTGAGTTTCATTTACTGTTGGTCCGTTTGTTAATTCCGGGCGAACTGGGCTTGATAGGGCTAAGTTGGCTGGGTAAATGTAGTCAAAGTCTTGGGTGTTGGCTCCGTTTGCAACGTTTAATTTGCCATTGTAGTTGTATTGTGTTCCGTTTTTAAATTGCCAGATTATGTTATATGAAACGATTGGGTTCTCAACATCTGTTATGGTTACTTTGTAGTATTCAGTCATGTTTACGGCTAAGAAGTTTTCAGGTATGGTTGTGTTTTCGTTATATGCTTCGGTTGTTCCTGTCATGTTGTAAGTGAATGTGTCGCCTACTTTTACTCCTACCTTAAGCGTTGATGTTGGAGTGCCTTCTTCTTGCGGCTGTTGCAATGCATAAAAGGCGGCTACTGATGCGACCACCAAAATTGCGAGTACAATTATTGCAATGTATGCTTTCTTTGGCATTGGCTATGAAGGGTTACATGTGGTATATAGTTTTTTTGCCAAATCTGATTAAAATAAAAGAGAAATATTGGGTGAAAAATGTATCTAATTTAGCGTTTAATCCGCTTTTTATTTAATACTGCAACGATTATTGTGGATACAATTGTTATTATGGCGATGCTGGCTCCGATGATTATCCACTGGCTTGTTGGTTGCTCTTGGTTGGGGGTTTGATTGCTGCTCAAATCCATAACGATGTTGTGCGTGCTATGATTATAGATGATAGTTATTGTCCATGAGTCGGTTTCTTCTGATATGCTAAATGTAACTTCGGCTCCGTCAAGGTAAACTTTCAGGTTTGAGATATTATTAATCAAAGTTTTAGGAATAATTACGCTGACGTATCCCTTGGTGTTTGTTTCTCCGGAAGCAACAAAGCTTAATTTGCTTGTTTCAGATTTGAATTCTAGTTGCGAAATTGTTGAGTTGGAAGTCACTGTAAACACGTTTTCTTCAGTGCTTTCATTATTGGTTGGTTCTATGGCAAAGTTAACCGTTGAAGTGGCTTTATTATACTCTGAACTTTCTGCGCAAACTGCTTTCAACCTAAAGATGCCTGAAGCAGGTGATATCCAAATGGCATTAAATTTGCCGTCACTGTCAGTATTTACTAGCGTTAGGTTTTCCCAGTTTATGCCGCCGTCTCTGCTGTAAGAAAGCTGAACTGTCCTAACTGGTAACCCTATATTGTTATTTGAAAGCTTGCCATTTATTTCCACTTTGAATCCATTGCTGATTGGTATGCTTTTGCATGAAATGTCAATTGTTGGTGTTGGCTTACTTGGTGCTTGTGATGTAGTCGGTGTTGGTGTCGGTTCTGTTGAAGTTGTAGGTGTCGGGGTTGAGGTTGGGGTTGGTGTTGAAAATTGTGGAGTTTGTGTTGGTGCTGGACTTTGGGTTGGCATGGGTGTAGGCTGGCTTGATTGAACCGTCAATACAGAAATGATTAGTCTTGTTTGTGAGTCTTCTACAGATATGTAATGTGACCCTTCGTTAGCTGCTGGAATTGTTACGGCAGTATCAAAATAACCTGCGGTATTAGCAATTATTGATCCTATTGGTGTTGTTTGGCTCCATTCGTTAGCAGTTACAGTTCCTACTACTGCTTGGCCATCGAATCGAATATAGATTGCGTCATTTGGGTGGAAGTATTTACCGCTGATTCTTAGGCTATCTCCTGGTCTTACTTGAACATTTGCAGTAAGATTAGTGCCGTTTCCGTAAAGTCCTGTAGTGGTTTGGCTACCGACTATTTTTAGTCCTCTTTGGTACTGCGTGTATTCTGCTGTTCCGTAAATTGCCCCGTTAATTACTATTCGATACTGTAATGCGCTATAAGGTTCTAAGCTGTCTGAATAATAAACTACTTTTTTTAAGTCGGGTACTTCAACGTTGAAATACACTTTGCCTGAAGAGTCAGAACTGTTAGACATCCAGTAACTCCACACGCTCGTATCTGGGTTCAGGTATTCAAGTGAAACTTGAGTGGAAGCTGGATATCCCGTTCCTGAAATTGTTACTAAAGCTCCTCCTGGACCTGAACTTGGGCTAATATTAACAGTTCCTGTTGACAATAGAATCTTGACTATCACTTTAGCATTAGAATCTTCAATAGCAATGTAATGTTCTCCTATGTTTGCTGTCGGAATAGTTACTTGTGCACTAAAGCATCCAGAAGAATCTGCTATTGAAGTGCCAATAATCTGTGCGTTGCGCCATTCATCTCCGCTTACTGTTCCAACGACAGCTGTTCCGTCCCAACGCACATATATTACATCATTTGGATGGAACCATTTACCTGAAATTGTTATTTGTTTTCCTGGTTCTAGTCGAACTAAATTTGCAATATTTGTTCCATTTCCAAGTAATCCTTGAGCAGTGTAGCTTCCAATTGTTTTTATTCCTCTAAGATTCTGATAGTAGTCTACTTTTGCATACACGATACCGTTGATTTGTGCTCTAAAATTAATGCTGTATGTTGAATCTTCTGAGTTATCTCCGTTGCTAACTGAACGCCCTAAGTCTGGCGCAGTCATACTGTGGGATATTTGACCCGCTTGGTTAGCGGTTACTGAACTTAGGTAATTCCATGTGTTGACTTTTGTGTCAAGATACATTAGGTCAACGGTGGAACCGGCTGGAAAACTCTGTCCTGTTACCTGAACTGGTATGCCTCCTGGACCATTGGAGGGTGACAAGTTAAGTGTTGCTGAATTTGTTACAGTTATTTGGGATATCACTTTAGATTGGGAATCCTCTACTGCTACATAGTGACTTCCAATACTACAGAGTGGGACATTGAATTGGGTGCTAAAACTCCCTGCGGAATTAGTTAAGGAAGTGCCTGCGATTTGTGCGTTACGCCATTCTTCTCCAGTTACTGTTCCAACTTCGTTTTGTCCATCCCATCGAACATAAACTGCATCATTTGGATGGAAATATTTGCCTGAAATTGTTACTGAATCGCCGACTTTCACATTTACTGAATAAGTCAGGTTGGTACTGTTTCCGTAGAGTCCTGATGCTGTTTGGTCGTCTATTGTTTTTAATCCTCTTAAATACTGATTGTAATCTGCAAAAGCTTCTGTTCCATTTCCAAAGGCTTTAAAAGACAGAGTTTTTGTCGATTCTGAAGAATCGCCCGTAGATACTGATTGTCCTAAATCAGGAATCTCTTTAACAAAGCTGATTACGCCTGAAGCGTTTGCTGTTTGAGTTTCCCAATAATTCCAAGTATTCGTAGATGTGTCATAATATGAAATTGTTACCGGTTGATTAGGTGAAAAGCCTGAACCAGTAAATTGAGCGTTAATTCCTCCTACTCCTGAAGCAGGAGATAACTGTAAATTACCTAAAGTTGTTGCCTTAAGGTTGGTGTCAGTTACCGCTTGAATATTTTCTTCAGTTTGAGATGATACAAGTGTTAACTGTGTTGGCACAATGATTGAAATTGCAAGTATCAGTGTGATAAAAAGTTTCAAATTCCGCTTATTCATCCAATTCTTCCTCTTCCCTGCATTAGTTAAGCGCTTTTTTGGTTTTTAAGCTTATATGTAAAAGTGTGTAATACGTGCATATTTTTTGAAAACATTTTCCTATCTATTGCTACTAGAAGTGTAAACAGCAAAAATATAACAGTTTAAATTAAAATTTTTAACAATCAAAAACATGCGTAAACAAGAAACTCTTAACTTGTTTACCCACCATAAGGTAAGCCGATAAAAAAGGGTCTTAAATGAAAAAAGTGTACATAGCAGCAATCACATTAGTCATTATAGTTGCGTTATCAGGCATCTTAATAGTAACTTCTGGTCCTCAAAACAATACAACCCCAGTTTATGTCGGTGTAACTTATTGTGGAAATTCTGAAGCTGAAGCAAAACAGTTGATTGACCGAGTGAAAGGTTACACTAACCTTTTTGTGCTTCAATCTGGCGAACTGCAAAGAGATTTTGATGCAGTCAACGAAATTGGCGATTACGCAGTTGACAGTGGCCTGTATTTTCTTCCATACTTTGGAAACTTTGTTCAGGCAACTTTTTCTTCATGGCTTGATTCTGCAACTCAAAGATGGGGCAACCACTTAATCGGTGTTTACTACAGTGACGAGTTAGGGGGCAAAATGCTTGACGATTACACAGAATTCACAGACCCTTCAGGCGATGTAATAACAAAAACCCGTTACAGCGACATAGTAGTCAAAAAAGTCAGCGGAGAAACAATACATTACGAAATTAACGGAAACATCAACGTGCTACAACCAGGAGTTAACGGGCAATCCGATGTTTACTTAACCTATTTCCCTAATGGCACAGTAACAGTCAAAGATTCCCCAAACACTTCAGGGTCAACAACTTATCAACAATTGTTAAACGAACGTCCATTCCAAAATTATGCTGAAGCCGCCCAAAGATTTGAAGCTAAAAAACAAAACGAAATCACTTTTGTAAAAAACCAAACAACAGTATTCACTTCTGATTATGTGCTTTACTGGTACGATTACCAAGCAGGATACGACGTTTTGCTTACGCAGCTTGGTTGGAACATTTCTTTAAGCCAGCAAATTGCACTTTGCCGTGGTGCTGCAACAGCACAGGAAAAAGATTGGGGTGCAATAGTGACTTGGAAGTACAATAAGGCGCCTTACCTTGCCAGCGCCCAAGAAATCTCCTCTCAACTAAAGACTGCATATGAGTGTGGCGCAAAATATTTGATTCTATTTAATTATTATGAAGAAGGAAAATCGAACCCTTACGGAACCCTTACCGATGAGCATTTTGATGCGTTGGAAAAGTTTTGGAATGAGGTTGTCAAAAATCCTTCGGTGAATTCTGGGTCTGTAAAGGCTGATTCTGTGCTTGTTTTGCCTAAAAATTTTGGTGGGGGTCTACGTTGGCGGGCAGACATTGTTTGGGGCGTGTTTAGAGGGGACGAAGCCAGTGGTGGGCTTTATGATTTAACTCAATCCGCCCTTGCGAGTCACGGTTACAATTTGGATATCGTTTACGAAGACTCTGCTTACCCCTTATCTGCTCAATACAAGAACATTATCAAGCCGCAAGATTAACCATTTTTTCTCTATCGCCTATTTTTTGAATAATTTTATATCATTCTACCCTCTATTTTTGGGGTGATGTGCATGCGACGCCCCGTCTATGTACCATTAACGTTACTGCTGCTTATCCTCTTAAGCTGCCTAACCATAGTTTGTCCCACAAACGCTTACACAACGGTTAACAACACAATAAGCTCCGATACAACATGGACAAAAGCCGGCAGCCCCTACAATCTTGTTGCAAGCATTGTTATACCTTCAGGCGTGACGTTAACTATTGAACCCGGTGTAGTAGTAAACTTTGGCAACTATTACATTACGGTCGACGGTGTCTTAAACGCCCGCGGCACAGACGCCGACAAAATTATTCTTCAAAAAAATTCTAGCAGCCCAAGTAAGTATTCTACCGGTCAAATCACGTTTACCTCGCTCAGTCAGGGATGGAACGAGCAAACCCAAAAAGGCTGCATAATTGAAAACGCAGTTATAGATTCAGTTACGTTTTCTATTTTTTCATCTGTTAAGCTTTCAAAAATTGAGACAAACATTGGATTATCCATTTATGATGGTTCGCCAGTAATTAGCAACAGTAACTTTAACATTTTTGATAGCATAAAAATCATAGCAGGTTCACCCGCATTCACCAACAACGTACTTTATGGGCACGGTGACAGCATAGGCATTCACGGTTCTGGCAACGTGACAATTTCGGGCAACACAATCGCCTTTTTCACTACCGACATCTCTGTTTACTCTGGCAACTGGTTAATCAGCAATAACGATATAAGCCATTGTAACACTGGCATCGAATTAGCTAACAGCGCGAATGTTGTCATCCAAAAAAACAGTTTACATGACGTTAACGTTAATGGGATTTCTGGCGGTAACGCGCTTATCGAAAATAACACGATAGTGACCTCCAATATTGGTATCAATAATCCTTTCTCGGACACGATTATTCGAGGCAACAACATTGTCGGACACTTTGTTAACAGCATCACTGCAACAATAACGGATGTTGCCGCTTCAAACAATTATTGGGGCACAACAAATCTTACCTTGATTAATCAGACGATTTATGACCGTTACGATGACCCGAGCTTGGGGATTGTTGTTTTCACGCCGATTTTAGAGGCTCCAAATCCTAATGCCCCAGAGATTCCATTTCACAATGTTCCAATAGTAATTGACTTGCCCACCACTGGAGCAACTGAACCTTCCCCTACGCCAGACTATACGCCCATGCCAACCGTCGACCACATAATAAAAAACAACGACAACCAAGACAGGTCACTATTAAACCTGAACACACTGATGCTTGCCGCGGCGATTCCGCTTGCCATCGTTTGGGCTGTTGTGCTTCTGGGTTACCGTGTAAAGTCTAAAATCAGGGAACTTAGGGAAAGTTAGAAGAATTCGTCTTTGAAGCTTTCATCATCTTCTAATGGTGGTTCCTCGTCTCCGTCTGCTACTTTTTCTTTAGTTTCTGTTTTTTGTGGCAATTCTGGTTCTGGCTTGACCGTTTTTGGTGGCTGCTGTGTGTGTTCTGTTTCTGCAAAATCGCTCAATGGTTTGTGGCATTTAGTGCATTGGAAGATTTTGTTGCCACATTCTGGACAGAACAAGTCTTGCGCAATTAGGCTTTTCACGAGAACTGCAAAGGCTTCACTGTTTCGCAGGGTTTTAAGGTCAAACGCTGGCTGTTCAGGTTCAGGGTCTGGTTCTGGTTTAGGTTTTGGCGGCGTTATTTCGCGATAAACTTTGCTGATGCTTGTTTTGCCTTCCCGTAGCGCTTGTTTGTCTTCCTCGCTGGCTTTTTCAATAATTTTTTGCCCCCGCTCAAGTGTGCGAGTGGATACTCCCGCTTTTTTGGCTACAACCTCTGTTGCTTTGGCTTTTATGGCTGGTTCGAGGGGCAGTGCGTCATCTGGCTCTATGCCTAACTGGCTGTTTCTGCCGTTTTTTCCGCCGATGCTTTGACGCTGTTTAGCCAACGCTTTTTCGATTTCAAGTAGGGGAACGGCGAGTTCGACAAGCTGGAAATTGTTTAGGTGTCGTCTACGTAGGTTTGCTTCGATTACGAATTTTTTTTCGATGAGTTTGTCGTCGAATCTGCGGATTTCAAAATCTGGTTCTATGCCAAGTTCTGTGCAGGCACGGAAACGGTGGTGTCCATCGAGGACTTCTAAGTTTTCGTTGGCGATGATTGGGTAGTGCTGGCCTTCGGTTCTGATGGATTCTTTGAGTTGTTCAAACTCTTCCTGCGTCATGGTTGGCAGCATTTTTTCATATTGTGGGTTTAAACGTAAACTCATCTCTTATCACCCGCAAACTCTAGCAACAATGTTTGTATTGTTATTTAAATTCAAACATAAAACCGCTTGTGTCCCCACGTCAGTGTGGTTGTGTTTTGGTAGTCACATATTTTTTTATTATCTCCTTCCAAAGAGTAATATTGCGTGAGCCCGCGCCTTGTTTGGCGGGTCGACAGTCAGCAACTGCGAATCCGATTATTCCCCCTTTCTCCCCTCTCTCTTCCTGAATATTTTTTTCCGAGCGTTCGCAGAAAGCTAACTTAGGTTGACCCCACCAAACTCTACTTTTTGGATGCCACTAAACTACTATTTTTCAACATGTTAATGAGTTGGTTTTCACCCATTAGCACCTACCCCCTATAGGTTTCTGCATAGAACCACTATTAGGATCCTAATAGGTTCGTCAAACAAAAAAGTCTGGAACAGATTTCCGATAAACTTGGTTGTTTAAGGTCTTTTGTTTTTTTGTTCAACAAATATACCTTGTATCGAGAACCGTAATATTCTTTTATAAAGCAAATAGCGGGAAAAGCAATACTGTGGATGGCTGATATGGCTTATAAAAAATGTCCATTCCTCAGGTATTTAGTCAATGAATTACAAAGTTACAATGTACATGTTGAGTTAGATTACCAAACAGGCGAAGTTTTAGGGGTTAGAATAAACGAAAAATCGTTAAAAGATACAGGGCCTAAAAACATCGTAGATGTGTAGCAGTGGACGTTTTTTTGACTTATGCGCAGAAGGTGCTTTCGAATGCTTCTTTTGTTAATACTTTGACTAAATCAACTGTTAAGACATCCACCACGTCAAATATTCTTTGGTCAACGATGGAGTACATGCGTTTTGTTCCGTCTTTTCGGCATCTTACTATGCCTGCGTCTTTAAGGATTTTTAAGTGTCTTGAAACGAGTGGCTGGATGAGACCTAGGTGTGGCACTATTTCGCAGACGCATTTTTCGCCGTCTCGTAGGAAAGCGATTATTTCTAGTCTGATGGGGTCTGAGAGGGCGTGGAATACTGTGGATTTGAACCTGTTTTGGTTTTCGGGTGTTGACATGATGTTCCAACTATTTTTATAACAATATTTAAAAGTTGTTATAAACCTTGATTTTTACAAGGAGAAACCCAAATGGCTGAAACACAATACAAAGGAATCCCCCGCAACAAAATTCCTTGGGATCCAATCATCGACTACACCAAATGCACAACCTGTGGAAAATGCGTAGACTTCTGCCACACAAAAGCCTTCAAAACAGAAGAGATAGACGGCAAAAAGAAAACAATCGTCAACCCAAACTGTTGTGTAGTATTTTGCCACGGTTGTGAAGATATCTGCCCTGTCAAAGCTATAACTCATCCATCAGAAGAGGAAACCCAAAAAATCATCGACCAACTACAAACTGAGAAGGCATAGATGCCTAAGCCAAAAATCCTCTTTATTTGTACCCACAACTCAGCGCGTTCACAACTCGCTGAAGGCTTACTCCGACACATTTACGGCGAAAAATACGAGGTTTTCAGCGCAGGAACTAACCCAACAAAAATCAACCCTTTAGCCATCAAAGCGTTAGCAGAAATAGGCATAGACATTTCAAAGCAATATTCCAAACGCTTAGATGACTTCGCCGAAACCGAAATTGATTTGGCAGTTTCTGTATGCCAGAGCAGCGCAAAAACCTTATGCAAACTTTGCTCATCCCCCATGTTTATGGGTAAACCACAAATAATTAATGACAAATTACCTAACGCAAAAAGCTACATAGTGCACGGTTTTGACGATCCGTCAGAGGTCGAGGGGTCGGAAGAGGAAAAACTTGCGGCTTTCCGTCAAACACGTGATAAAATAAAAGCGTGGGTAATTGACTATTTTGCTAACTTCAACGTTGTCCAAAAATAAGTGGTTTTAGCTGAGTGTGCCTTTTAAGGCGTCAGCTTTTAGCCTAAGAAAATCCATTGTGTCTTCAAAGTCAAGGCAGCTATCGCCAACCTTTTCAGGGTTGGTTAAGGCGCAGTATCCATCTTTATAGTGAATGCATGTCTGTTTGCTGCAAGTGGTGTGGCTCAAGAGTTATTCCTCTGAAGAGGAGGTTGGGAAATGTTTTTGTGTTTCTGGTTTCCCATGCCGTACCAGAACATTACTTTGACTACAATCGCGGTGAGCAAAGCAGTTAGAGGGCGTGTCAAAACTGTCAGTATGAAGCCGTTTACTCCTGTAACTACGTTCATTGGGGACATTTGCAGTAAAGTAAACAGGACTAAGCCGCCTATGGTGGAAGCGATTACGCCTGCGATTAGTATTCTTTTGAAGTTGTCTGATTTCTTGTTTAAAGCGCCTGCCATGTAACCGATTAGCATTGCACTTAAGATGTAGGCTAAGAGTATGAGGCCTGAACCTGTGTATCTGCCGTAACTGTCATGCCAGTAGAGTGCATACATGGTTCCAAGAAGAAAGCCTGTAGCGCCTCCCGCCCACTGATTCCAAAGTAATCCAAGCGCTAAAGGAACAGCAGCTATTATGACGAGTTCAAAAACTTCTGAAGTAATCCCGTATACGGCTCCGAAGCCTCCTTCGGTTAGTGCCGATAATTGGGAAATTAATACGATGACAAATATTGCGGTTGTTGGGAGGATAATTCCAAAGATTAAATCGTTTTTAGTCCATTTTTTCCAGTCAAGACTCGTAATTAAGCACCAGCTTGTTACCATAGGATTGATAAAAATATATAGATTTTGTTATATAGTGTAGTTGAAACTAAAAAAAGCTATTCAGACTACTTTTTAACCGCAGATACCTTAACGCTTACCACGCTGTTTGCCGCTTCCTTAACTTCTTGCTCAGTCATATTCGACATTTTGATGGCTTCCGTTAGTGTAGATTCGCTTATTACGTATTCAAGCGGGTAAGTTTTTTCGTCAATGACTTTTATTTGACCAAACCCTGCGTTTTTGATAAGTTCAATGTATTTGTCTTTAAGTTCTGCTCCAGCGATGCAGCCTGCGTAGGCTTCAACGTTGCTTTGGATGGATTCCGGCAGCTTCTTTAGCAAGACTATGTCGGAAACCATTAATCTGCCGTTTGGCGCCAGAACTCTGAAGGCTTCCTCAAACACGCGCTTCTTGTTGGGGGCAAGGTTGATTACACAATTTGAAATTATTACGTCAACAGCGTTGTCGGCTACTGGCAAGTTTTCGATTTCTCCAAGCCTAAACTCAACGTTGGTGTACTTGCCCTTCGCTGCGTTGGCTCTTGCCTTGTCAAGCATTTCAGGAGTCATATCAACTCCAATAACTTTGCCTTGCGGTCCCACTTTTTTGGCTGCTAAAAAGCAGTCAAACCCAGCGCCTGAACCTAAATCAAGAACCCTCTCGCCCTCTTTCAAAGATGCCAACGCGGTAGGGTTGCCGCAGCCAAGCCCCAGATTTGCGCCTTCTGGAACCGAATTCATCTCTTCTTGACTGTATCCAACCATGCTGCTTACTTGCTTGTTTGGTGCTGAACAGCAACCTTTCTTTGAGGAACAGCAAGAACCATTAGTTTTAGCAACTTTTGCGTAGCGATTTCTGACTATTTTCTTTACGTTTTCTTCTTTCAAATTTAGCTCTCCTGTTTGGTTATTCCTTGAAGTATTGGGCTGAGCGTTTTTGTTACTGCACCTTGCAGTTTTTCAGCTTTTAGCATCATGATGCAGCAGACTTCACCGTTTTTTTCGCATGTAACTACTGCGATTTTGTCGTTTGGGTTGAAGTTTGCTTTTTCGCGCAGGTCTTTTGGAAGCACAATTTGGCCTTTTGCATCCATTGAGATTACTGCGTCAATTTTGTATGAATCTGTTTCGCAATCGCATTTGCTCATGTTATTCCCGCCAGTGAGTGTGTTCTGAACTTTTTAAACTTTCTGATTTTTCAGAAAAATCTGACATTTCTTGGTTTTGACCGTTGTTTGTTGCTTCACTATGTTATCACACATTCTTTTTAGTTATCGTAGGGCTTTTTTTGTTCATCCAAACTTTAACTGAGAGGTAACGATTGAGCTTGAACAATTTAAAAACAAAAATCCTGCCCATCTTGTTGATATTTACCCTTACAACAGCATCTGCCCTAACCTTGGGCATTCCAACGGTCAAAGCAGCAACCGTCCTTGAAGTGCCATCTGCAAGTTACCCCACAATACAAAGCGCCCTAAACGCAGCAAAAGACGGCGACACCATCAAAATAGCCGCCGGAACCTACAACGAAAACATCAACTACGACGGCTACGCCCAAGCAGTTGCAAACGGCGCTACCCAGCCTAAATCGGGAATAACTTTGCAGGGTTCAGACGGCACCATAATTAACGGTGCTGTGAGCCTCTTTTATCTTAAAAACTTCAAGATTGCCAGTTTAACTGTGACTGGTGACTTGACGCTTGGAGACAGTAGAGCGTACGGGTACGTGTCGGGCAGCGTCGTAAGTAACGTTCAGGTTGGCTCAGTACTGTCAGTAGGTGGACCCAGCAACACGGTTGTTGTCAATTCAGTTAAGATGTTGATTCTTAAGGGTGGCAACACAAAAACAGAGTTTCCAGCCTACAACACCAAAATAGAAAGCAATCACCTTCAAGGAGTTACCATTCAGGCTGGTTCACACGGGAACACGATAAAGGGCAACGTAATCTCGAGTGCCAAAACCGGCATCTATGAAGAACCCTCAAAAACCTACTACACAACAGGAAACAACCAAATCATAAACAACATCATCACAAACAATGAAGTCGGCATCTCCCTATACTGCTCCACAGGTGATAACAGTCCCGCTTCACACAGTGCCGACACGATTGTACAAAACATAATCAAAGAAAACGCTGTGGGCTTAGAGCTTTCAGCCTCAACCCAATACGTTTACGGAAACACAATCTACCATAACGACTTCATAAGCAACGGCATACAAGCTAAAATCAACAATCCCGTAACCAACTCGTGGGATGATAGCTCAGGAAAAGGCAACTACTGGAGCGACTACACTGGCAATGATGCTAACAGCGACGGGGTAGGCGACACGCCCTACAAAATTAACACCCAAAACCAAGACAACTATCCCCTGATAAAGCCATGGTCAGCACCCACACCCACCACTTCAACAACTCTGCCTTCCCAAACCTCCGATACACCTGCAGGCTCTGATGCTTCTTCAACTCCTCTTGCAACGGTGCCGGAATCAACGCCATTTTTCACTGCAGTAGGCTTAATGGCGGTTTCAGTTCTGGTGTTAATTTTTCTTAAACGTAAACTGGCAGCTCTTTAACCTTTTTCTTTGGCGTTTTTTGCCCTTTTTTTCTCGATAGCTGCCTTGTTTTACGGCTTTATTGTTGAATGTTTGTTTTTGTTGCACACCAAAACTGTTATAACGTAGCCGCACTACTAAATTGCTATTAGTAATAATAATTGAGTAATTATCTAACCTGGCGAGAAAACTCGCTTTGATATACTCAGCAAATAAAACTTACAATATTTAAAGAAGGTGCATATTTACGGGAACATCCCAAACATTTACGATTAAGTACGTTATACACGCTAGATTTGAAATCGACGGTGTCGTCGAAAAACCTGATGTGATTGGCGCAGTTTTTGGACAAACCGAAGGACTTTTCGGTCCAGAACTTGATTTGCGAGAACTGCAAAAAACTGGACGCATCGGCAGAATCGAAATCGACTTACACAGCAAAAATGACCGCACAAACGGTCAAATCACCATACCAACCAGCCTCGACCGCGTTTCTACAGCACTCATCGCAGCAAGCGTTGAAAGCATAAACCGCGTCGGACCATGCAGCGCCAAAGTCCTACTTGACAAAATCGAAGACATCAGAGAAGCAAGACGAAAAGTAATCATCGACAGAGCCAAAGAAATCCTCCACAGATGGAACATTGAATCAATGCCAAGCGTAGACGAAGTATACAAAGAAATCAGCGACACAATGAAAGTCGGCAAAGTCGAAAAGTACGGTCCAGAAGACCTGCCAGCCGGTCCAACACTTGAATCCTCACGCGAAATTATAGTAGTCGAAGGACGCGCAGACATCATAAACCTGATGCGTTGCGGCTTAACAAACACAGTCGCACTTGAAGGCGCAAAAGTCCCAGACTCAATCAAACGCTTAACCAAAGAACGCGAAGCAACAGCATTACTCGACGGCGACAGAGGCGGGGACCTAATTCAAAAAGAACTCCTCCAAGTAACCAACGTCAAATATATTGGACGCGCTCCAAGAGGCAAAGAAATCGAAGAATGCAACTGCAAAGAAATTCAAGAAGCCTTCGACAACCGTGTTCCAGTTTCAGAACTTTACAAACAGCAAGCACCACAACAACAGCAGCCTGAAAGAGAACGTGAACGTCCACCTCAACCACCACAGCAGCCACAAAGAAAACCACAGCCCCCACAACCTCAACCTGAACGTGCACCACAACGTCCACCAAAACCTCCAGTTCCAGAACAAATCAAAGAAGGCGTCAAAACACTACAAGGTACCCTCGAAGCAGTCCTGCTAAACGATAAACTTGAACAAATTGAACGCTTACCAGTCAGCCAACTAGCAGAAAAACTACAACAAATCACTGGCGTAGAAGCAGTCGTCTTTGACGGCATCATCACACAACGCATCGTCGACATCGCAGCCAACCAACAAATCAAACGAATCGTCGCATCCCGCGTTTCAGAAGCAGTAAAACCAGCAGCAAACGTAGAATTGGTAACTTTCCAAGAAGCCCTACGCTAAGCACTTTTTCAAGCTTAGCCCAAAAATTTTTGTTTTTATTGTTTTTTCATAAAATCCATTAAGCTTGTTTTTTCTTCAGTTTTTGTTTCTCCAGATAGCAACTGCTGTTCTGTTACGCCGAAGAACTCCAAAATTCGCTCCGCAGCGGGTACAACTTGATTGGTCACGTAATATTCAGTGTCTATTTCGTCGTATTCCGCGAACTGGTAAGGTTTTACGCGAGTGTATAGTCGTCCTTTGCCTTTGAGGATGACGTAGCCGACTTTGTCGCCGGTGGTTAAACGCCAGCCCTTTGATGCAAGCATTTTCGCGGCTTCAACATGCGACGCCTTAACTGCATAACCGTCTACAGGTTTAGTCAGGGTCTTCCAAATTACCAAATTCCTAAACGCCACTTTACGCGTTCGCAAATCCGAAATAACCGAATGCACATACTTAACAGCTTTACCTGCTGGCTCCCCTTTTAGAATAATTTCAAGAACCTGCTCCTGAACAGTTTTGGCTACATCCGCCCAGTCACCCCGAATGACCTCTAGTCCCACAATGTCCAAGCTGCCGTCCCGTCGCAGCCCTGCATACCTTTTCTTAGCTTCCGTGAAAAAAAGACGCGTGTACACTTCGCCGACTTCAACCTCTAAACCCCACCGTTGCCCAATCTCTTTCTGTAGTTCAAGAATCACGGATTGGTTGTTTTTTAGGAAGAGGCTGTCTGTGTCGCCGTAAACCACCGTTAAATCCTTTTCTTGTGCCATTTTGGATGTTGAGAGGATAATGTGTCTGCCCCACGCGGATGCTGCTTCAGCTACCGGTTTGATGTACCATCTTGCTCCAATCCACCCAGCGTAACCGTAAGCAGCGTTTGTAACGATTTTTGTGGCTTTCTGACGAGCATCCAAAACCTGAAACTCCGCCGATTTCGGGTCGAGTTGTTTCATTTGTTTGCGGATTTTGATTCGTTCACTAATTAAGTGTTCAAGGGCCTCCTTGTAGAAACCCGGGGGTGCTTTGCGGAATTTGTAGTTTACTTCGGGAGCCACGTTTACGCCTGCTTCGGGTTCTGGCGTGCCAGGCGCGATGTAGGTGTCAGGGGACAAGTTGTAAGTTATCATGATGTTGGGGTACATTGATTTGAAGTCCAACACTGCAATGTCTTCATGTAGCCCTGGTTTGGGCGCCAAAACAAGTCCTCCAGTGTAGGTAACATAGGGTTGTTGGAGGCGCTTAGGGGTTAATTCACCGATTTTTTGCACCTGCCGAATCAGGAAGCTTTCAACACGGAATCCAGTTGCTGCAGTCATTACATGGTCCAACGGTAACACGGTTAAGCTGGAAAATTCTTCAGCGAAATCCAACAGCAAACCCGCACAAGCCAACACTCGGCGAGCGTTGTTGAGGCTAAACTGTTTGAGTTCCATCCGTTTTTTTGTGTCATCCCAGTAAACGGCAAACTCAACATCTTCAATCGGCTGCTCCCTACTGGCTTTAACGCCTAAATACTGTGCCAAATTCCAAAGAGTTTGAACTTTCACGTCAGGAAATACATTCATGAAATCGGCTAAATCCACGTTAGCTCGCCCCGTAAAAGAAACGTGCCCATAAACGCTGGTGTGCGGTTCATTGCCTGCCCTATCAACATCAAAAGTTCGCCCAAGCTGTCGACTGCGTTTTACGAGGTAGTTCCAGTCTGTGCTGTTGCCGCCGTAACTGACGATAACGTCTGGGTCAAACTCGTGCATGTACTCAACAAACTGCTGAATCACTTCTCGGTCGTCAGTGTCTTTCGAGACAAATTGACGTTCTTCTCCATTGTTGGCGGCAACGGAAATAATTATGACTGGGTTTCGATCTGGTTTGGGCGAACCTTCCCGACTGTAACTTATCATCGAAAAACCCAAAACACGCAACTGCGGCTTAACAATGCTGTCCAACTGCTTTGGGGGAGCCTCTGTAAAGTATACCTTGTCTGCCCTGACTTTGCTGTTAGGTTCTTCTTCTTGAACTTCGGTTTCCATCCAACTGCAAGGAACAAGGTTATTATCGTACAGGTAACGCATTGGCACTCGTATGTCATCTTCAAGGCAATCCTGCACGCCCTCAAACTTCCGAACAGCCTTAGCAACTGTTGCCATCTGTTTGGTGCTGCTACAGTAAACCTTAACAGCCTTAACAGGTTTGCCAAAATATCTGCGCTCAACAGTCTCAACTTTTTGAACTGCTGCACCGAAACTGCTGCTGATTTTTTCTGCAAGCGCCGCTGCATCAACGCCTTCTACGAGTACTGCATAAAAGTAAGCTACAAAACTTCTATCAATAACAAGAACTCGGTTGCCCCTTTCATCTATGCCCCAAAGTTGTACTTCAGTTTTAAAGTCGTCAATTTTAGGGTTTAAATCCAAAAGCCAAAATTTCAATTTCAAAGGGCAACTCGCCTACAAATAAAGAGGCTTTTTTGCCTTTAAACTTTCAATTCTATTGTTTTGATGGTGTGTTTAGGTTGATTGGAATAACCGTGGTTATGGTTGTACCTTCACCTTGAAGGCTTTCTACATAGATTTTTCCGCCATGTGCTTCTACGATACGTTTACAGATTGGCAAGCCGAAACCCATGCCTTTGGCTTTGGTAGTGAAAAGGGGTGTCCAAAGTTTATCCATGGTTTCTTCAGACATTCCAGTGCCCGTGTCTGTGAAGCTAAATGCAATGGTGTTACCTTCCTGACGGTTTTTGATAGTTAACGTTCCACCGTTAGGCATGGCGTCAAAAGCGTTTTTAATAATGTTAACGAAAACCCTGTTTAGCTTTGATTTGTCAACATTGATTTTGGGGATATCCAAACTGAAATCTTGAATTTCAACTTCTTGAGGTTTAGCGACAAGCGCTAACGACGACGCTAACAGATCTTTTGGTGTTGTGTTTTCAAGGTCTAACCTGACTTCTTTAGAGTAATCCAGGAGGTCGTTTATGATTTTGTTAGAGTAATCAATGCTCTTGTCTATAGCTGTAAGCATGTCTTTTGCTTTATCGTCTAATTTGTCGGCGTATCTTGTTTTTAGGTAGTAAGTGGCTCCACTGATGCTGCTTAAGGGGTTGCGCAGGTCATGTCCAACCATTCCTGCTAATTCGCCGATTGAAGCAAACCTTTCTGCAGTAACCAACTTCTTTTCCATCTCTTTGTGTTCAGTTATATCATGCACTGTGCAGGTAAAACCAATGATTTGGTCTTTCTTTTTCACAAGTGAACCTGAAAAAAGCACAGTTTTTTGCCCCGTTAGAGTTTTTAGTTGCGTTTCAAAATTTTTTACTTCTCCTTTCACCCAGATTTGGGAAACAACATCTTCACCTGTTTTTTGTTCCGCAAACAATTCCGAAATCCTTTTTTCCATCAATTCTTTCTTGGTAAATCCTGAAATTTTTGTTAGAGCGTCATTTACTTGCACTATTTTTTCATCTACTCTTGCAAGTATCAACGAGTCTGGTATTATGGTGAATATGTTTTCAGCTGCTACTTCTGGGTTTAAATGAAAAAGGTCATATCGCCACATTGCGTAGCCGACGAATGCTGAAAAGATGCAGCACGAAATGTTTTCAAGACTTGGAAAAGTGATGCCTGCCATTGGTAATATTGAATCTGTGATTATGGATACCGTGATTGGAAAGGTTAAGCCTATTGCTATTAATTTGGCTTGGTGTTTTTTTGTTAAGTTTGAAGTGCGACGGTAATATATGGTACAGAGAATTACCGAAAGAGCGGCCAACGTTAAAGCCCAAAGCGTGTCGATGGTTGCTAATGTCATGTTTTCAGGTACGGCAAACTCGTATCCCCACGGCTGTTTTGTTGGCAAAGCTGATATCCAGTCAGTTGTTAAATCAATCACTGCAAAAACACTGGCTGGCAAGTACATTATGCCGTATATTTTTTTGTTATTAAGTAAGCTGTTTTCAGTAAAGACAAGAGTAAAATGTAGCATCAACGCTGAAAAGAAAGGCCATACAACCATGGTTTTTACCCAAAAATAGGCGGTTTGAGCGCTGTCTGCTTGATACATCATAAAATTTGAAAAAGCCCAGTAAGCGTTGAAAATCAGGATTGCCAAAAAAAGCTTGTTTAGCTTTGCCTTTTTGTCTAAAAAGTAGACCGCGATACCTAACGCGAGGCATACTACGCTTGTAAGAAGTGAGAACCATGCTAAAAAGTTCATGCCTGCGCGCCTCGTGCCTAGTGTCTTCTGTTTCCTTGAATAGCCATTTCTAGAGACCACGCTTTACACGTTAGCTTGAAGATATAAAGTTAATCGTGTTCCGATACAGATTCATATGATAAGACTTTTAGCCAAAAAAAGAAACTCACTTAAAATCAATAAAAAACGTTAGGCTTAACGGATTTGCCCGTTACCCAAAATAACATATTTAGTAGTTGTTAAGTGCTGAATGCTCATTGGTCCTCTTGCATGAAGCTTCTGAGTACTAATGCCGATTTCTGCACCTAAACCAAACTGGTTACCATCCGTAAACCGTGTGCTGGCATTCCAGTAAACAGCAGCGGAATCAACTTCCTGCAGAAAACGCGTAGCTTTCGCGAAGTCACGGGTTATGATGGATTCGCTGTGTTTTGTGCCGTACTTGCTTATGTGCGCTATGGCTTCAGAGAGGTCTTCAACCACTTTAATGCCGATGATTAGGTCAAGGTATTCAGTGTACCAGTCTTGCTCTGTCGCGGCTTTAACATCAGGTACGATTTCGCAAGTTTTCTTGTCACCCCTGACTTCCACGCCATTTTTGCGCAATTCCGCGATTACTATAGGCAGGTAAGCTTTGGCGATTTTACTGTTTACCAGCAGTTTTTCAGCTGCATTACATACACCGGGACGTTGAACTTTAGCGTTGATAACGATGGGCGTTGCCATTTCTAAGTCAGCGTCTTCTTCAACGTAAATGTGGCAGTTGCCTGTGCCTGTTTCGATAACTGGAATCTTGGATTTTTCAATCACTGTTTTTATTAGGTCAGCGCCGCCTCTGGGAACAAGCACGTCAATGTATTCCCGCATACCCATCAGTTCCTCAGCAACTTTACGGTCAGGCGAATTAACCACTTGAATAGCGTCAACTGGAACCTTGGTGCCTGACAATGCATCACGTAAAACTTCGCCGATAGCAAGGTTGGAATTCAACGCGTCAGAACCGCCTCGCAGGATAACGGCGTTGCCCGATTTTATGCAGATGCCCGCAGAATCTGAGGTCACGTTGGGTCTTGACTCATAAATTACTCCGACTACTCCCATGGGAACGCGGATTTGGCTTATGATTAAGCCATTGGGGCGTGTCCAACTGGAAAGGATTGCGCCGATTGGGTCCGCCAAAGCGGAGACTTCTCGGAGTTCTTTTGCCATATTTTGGATCTTTTTTTGGTCTAAAGCTAACCGATCAAGAAGTGACGCTTTTAGCCCTTTTGCTTTGGCGGCTTCAACGTCAATCTTGTTAGCGGCAAGAATCTTTTCAAAGTTAGCTTCCAACGAGTTAGCCATTCTGCATAAAGCCGCGTTTTTTTGGTCAGCTGAAAGTTTTGCCATTTCAACAGAAGCTGCTTTGGCTTTCTGGCAGATTTCCTGAATCATCACTTATTCCTCGATAAGATGGATATTTCTATGCTCGATAACCTCTTTAGGTTTATCGGCTCCCAACCTCTCCAGCACTTCCGAGACTTGCAAGCCTTTAATTTGGTTAAGTTGGTTGCTGTTAAAGTTCGGGTTACCTCTGGCGAATTCATGCTGTTTTTCGTCTTCAAGGCTAACGACGTCGCCAACGTCGAAAACGCCGACTACCTTGGTTACACCTACCGCGAGTAGGCTGGAGCCTTGAAGTATCGCGTTTTTAGCGCCTTCATTAACCTGTATTGAGCCTTTGACGGCGGCGCCGTAAGCAATCCAACGTTTCACTGCGGGCATACGACTTTGTGGTTTAAAGTAAGTGCCTAATTCTTTGCCTGCTAAAACGTCTGCTATCACGTTTTCTCTTCTGCTGTTTGAGATTACCACGGGGATTCCGCAGCTTGTGGCTATTTCAGCGGCTTTGATTTTGCTTTGGATTCCGCCTCTGCCCCTTTTGCTTTTGCCTTTAAGTGTGTTTTTTAGTTCAGGCGTGATACTTTCAACTGTTTTTATGAGTTCTGCGCCGGGTTCTGAAGGGTCAGCAGTGTACAAGCCTTCAACATCAGAGAGAATAATTACCAAGTCCGCGCAGATGGCTCCAGCAACCAACACGGAAAGGATGTCGTTATCGCTAAAGTTTACCTTGTAACCTTTTGTTTGCTTAAGTTCGGCGACGCTGGTTACGTCATTTTCGTTGATGATTGGTACAACGCCGATTTTGAGTAGTTGCGCCAGCACGTCGCAGGTGTGAACGTAAGATTTCCGGTTGGAAAGGTCTTCTGCGGTGAGAAGTATTTGTGCCACTTTAAGGTCATACTCTGCGAAAAGTTTGCGGTATTTTGCCATGAGTACGCTTTGTCCAGTGGCTGCTGCGACTTGCTGGAACGCGACATCTTTGGGTTTTGGGGTGATTCCAAGCTCTGCGATTCCCGCTGCTACTGCGCCCGAAGTTACGAGCACGATTTTGTCGCCTTGTTTTGTTGCCTGCGCTATTTGGCAGGCGAGGTTTTGCATTTCTTTTTCGTCAAGTTCGCCTTTACTGGTGGTTATGCCGTTTGTGCCGACTTTGACAACTATTAATCTTGAAGGCATGTGTTTTCACTTAACTTCAAAGTTTCTGGAGCTTATTAGGAAGTTATGTATGTCTTGCTTAAAAAGCAATCAATAACTGCATATCTTGCAGGTTACTAAACAAACAGTTAAGCCTTTATATGTAGACTTGTCTAGCTCGCTTAAAAGTACAACCAACAAATACAAACAGCGTCTTATTAAAATTCATGCATTTAACCGATTAAACCTTCTATTTTATGCCTAAGTTTAGAAAAATATATAAGCCCTCAGAACATCGGGATGAGGCTTATAGGCTAATTCATATGATCATCCCGTTTCAAATATTAACCTCCCTGTCAAGTAGTCAATTAACTCAACTCGCATTTCTTTTAGCCCCCATTGCCGGTGTAATCGCTATTGTTGTATCATTATTGCTTATGCGAAAAATCGGCAAAATGGATGCGGGGTCCCAGAAAGCTCAAGAAGTTGCACAAGCAATTCGTATCGGCGCTTACGCCTTCTTGAAAAGGCAGTACAAGACAATCTCAATGATTACGGCTGTAATCTTTGTGCTAATCGCAGTAGCGCTTGGCATAGGAACTGCTGTGGCTTTCCTGATTGGTGCAGTTGCATCATTAGCAGCAGGCTACATCGCTATGGACAACGCGACAAAAGCAAACGTCCGCTCCGTGGCTGCAGCCAAAAAAAGCGCTGACCAAGCATTAAGAACCGCGTTTTATGGTGGAGCAACAATGGGTTTTGCCGTTGTTGGTCTTTCACTTTTAGGTGTAACATTACTCTTTTTGATTTACGGCGGTTACGGCGCACTTTTCAATAACACTCTTGATGCCCAATCAGCTGCACAATTAGGCAGAAACGCTGCAAGCGGCATCGTCGGCATGGGTTTTGGTGCATCCTTAATCGCACTGTTTGCACAGCTTGGAGGCGGAATCTTTACCAAGGCAGCTGACATCGGTGCAGACATTGTCGGTAAAGTTGAAGCGGGTATTCCAGAAGATGACCCAAGAAACCCGGCATGCATCGCTGATAACGTGGGCGACAACGTTGGTGACTCAGCAGGTAGAGGCGCAGACCTCTTTGAATCAGCAGTCGGTGAAAACATCGGTGGTATGGTCATAGGTGGCATTCTTAGCTTTACAACAGGAAACTTGCTATTCCTGATTTTCCCGTTAATCGTTCGCGCATTGGGCATCTTTGCAACCTTAATCGGTATGCCCTTTGTCAAACTAAAGCCATCTGAAATGAAGAATCCAATGAAAGCCCTTCGCAAAGGAGTAACAGTAACAACTATTGCATGTGCAGTAATGTTTTTGATTGTTTCAATCCTGTTCTTCTATGACGGCTGGTACTTCATCTTCGGCAGCTTAATGACTGGCTTAGTCGCAAGCGTTATGATTGATTACATTACAGATTATTACACTGGACGAGACAGAACTCCCGTAAAGAAGATTGCACAAGCAAGTCAAACAGGCAGCGCAACAAACATCATCACAGGCATCGCAGTCGGCTTAGAAACAACTGCACTTCCAATCATCACACTCGTCATCGCTCTAATCGTTTCATACGTGTTTGGCCAACAATACGCTACACTAAACGGTATTCCACTGTTTGAAGGCGGAATCTACGGTACAACCCTTGCAACCATGGGTATGCTCGCAGTAATGGGCATAGTCTTAGCCCTCGACGGCTTTGGTCCAATTGCTGACAACGCAGCAGGCATCGCAGAAATGTCAGGTGAACGTGGCTCAGCAGAAACAATGGAAGCCCTCGACGCAGTTGGCAACACAACAAAAGCCTTAACCAAAGGCTTCGCTCTCGGCTCAGCACTGCTTGCAGCACAATTACTATTCCACACTTACATGGAAGAAGTAGCATTACAAACCGGTCAAGCAATAACAATTAACATCTCCAACCCTGTAGTGCTGGTCTCAGCTTTCATCGGTGCAATGCTTCCATTCCTGTTCTCCGCACAAGCAATCGCAGCAGTAGGCACAGCAGCAACAAAGATGGTCGCTGAAGTGCGCAGACAATTCAAAGAAATCCCCGGTATCTTCGACGGCACAGCAAAACCAGAATATGATAAAGCAGTAGACATCAGCACTAAAGCAGCACTCGCGGGCATGGTCATCCCAGGAGTCATCGTAGTCGTCGTGCCAATCATCATCGGTGTCTTGATGGGTCCAGTTGCAGTCGGTGCACTCGTCATCGGATGTACCTTAACAGCAGTTCCATTAGCCCTATTCATGAACACTGGCGGTGGAGCATGGGACAACGCAAAGAAGCACGTTGAAGCAGGCAACCTTGGCGGCAAGAACAGTCCAGCTCACCAAGCAGCAGTCGTCGGTGACACAGTAGGTGACCCACTCAAAGACACAGCAGGTCCAAGCCTACACGTGCTCATCAAACTGCTCAGCACGCTGTCAATAGTGTTCATCCCACTGTTCCTCAACCTGCTCGGCTTAATCTAAACCGGGCAACCCCAAAACAACCTGCCCTACTTTTTTGGGCAAACAATTTTATTTTTTTAAAAATTTGAAACTTTACAAAAAAGGAAAAAGAAGTTATTATCTTGCGAGATAAGTTATTGGGTTAAGCAGTTTATCGTCTTCGCTTATGATGCTTTCTGCTTCGATTTCTTCAGCAATTTTTTTACCGTTTTCTGTCAGATAGAAGAATTTGTATGTGTTTCTGCCGTTTCTTGTGATTCTTGTGTCTTCCCGAAAGATTCCTGCGTCTCTTAGAACTTCACAGTTTTTAAGGTCCGCGTTTGGCAAAATCATGCCTTCGCTGGCTTCTAGGTACCAAAGGTAGCCGTCTTTGTTTCCTAATGCTGCAAGCATGTATTTTTTGAAAACCCCTATACGTGTTTTTATGTAATCACACATGTAGTTTTCAAATTTTATTGACATACCATATAATTTGATGTTGAAGAAATTTAAGTTTTGTCAGAATACCAAGAGGCTATTTGCTTTGAAACGTTTTTGTAGGATTTGTGCCATATTGTATTTTTATTACTTCAACTAATCAGTATAATCCTGTTTAAGAGATGAAACTTAACGTTGAAAATTGTTGAAAAAAACCTGCATCAGGGTTTTGTTAAAGTTGTGCCAGACACGCCTGATGACCTTTGGCACCTGTACAATGTCATCTACAAAGGTGACGAAGTTTATGCTTACACGTCAAGAGCCATAAAATCAGATTCAGAAGCTTCACGCCCCAAAAGTGCTGAACGTGTCTCAGCTTTTATGGGTGTAACTGTTGAATCAGTCGGTTGGGACCGGTTTCTGGGAAAACTGCGTGTTCACGGTTTAATCTGTCATGCACCAGACATTATTCCAACCGGAGCGCATCATACGCTTGCTTTAGGCTTGAATCAGCAATTTACCATCGTTAAGAAGCAGTGGCCAAAACACTTGCTTGACAGGTTAACCTTGGCAAGTGAAAGCGAAAAACCCCTACTTATCGTTTCAATAGATGATGAGGGCTACGCGATTGCTGAAACCAAGCAGTACGGAGTAGAAATGAAAGTTGAAGAACGCATTCGTCTCCCCGGCAAAAACGAAGCTGACAAACGCATCGAAGGCACAAAAGCTTACTTCCGAAAAGTCCTAAACACCCTCAACCAGTTCTGGACACAAAACCACAACCCAATCGTAATCATCGGCACAGGCTTTGTCAAAAACGACTTCGCCAAATACCTCGCTGAAGAAGCAAGAGACATGAACAAATCCTTAGCTGACATCAAAAGCGTCAACAACGGCGGAACAGCAGGAATCTACGAAGCTCTCCGTTCAGGAGTACTGCTAAAAGCAACAAATCAACTGCGTGTTGTAGAAGAAACTGAAGCAATGGAAGAAGTAATGAAACGCCTCGGTAAAGGGGAAGGTACAATAACTTACGGTTTAACAGGCGTTGAAGAAGCAGTGCAAATGGGTGCAGTTGAAAAGTTGATTGTTGCAGATACGGCGCTTCGGGATGCTGAAGAGGAACAAAGGCTTAAACTTGAAACCCTTATGCGGGACGTTGAAAGACAAAACGCTAAAGTTACCGTTATCAGCACTGAGCATGAGGCAGGCTCAAAACTTTTATCTCTCGGTGGATTAGCGGCGTTGCTAAGATTTCCCATTTATCGGGCTCCCGCGAACCAATAAGCCTCTTTTATTTTTTTTGATTCTAAAGCAAAAGTAGCCAAGCTACGTAACTTAAAGCCGCAATAATGAATAACGCTGCCCATAACGCTTTACTGTGGTCAAAGACTGATTTGCCGTTCATAGGCGTCATCGGAAAAGTGTCGATTAAAGCTATTATTATGCACATTGCTAACCCAGTGCTGCCAACTAACGCAAAACCTGCTAATGTTATGCCAAAGAAAACTCCTGCAAAAGCCAAAGTGATAAGAATTGAGGCAGCCCCAATCATTCCGCTTAAACGTTTATCCAATTTTTCTGAACGGTACACATTACGGCTAGGCGAAGAAAAAGGTACCCCAAACGCAAAAGTCGTAAC
>JAWRIR010000093.1:0-21379 GCA_040268405.1 Thermoproteota archaeon
AAAACCTGTTAACCTTCATTCGCGGAAGGCAGCAATCAAATGCATAGCCTTAATCATGCTCGTTCTTTCAGTAACATTAATCGGAGCCGTTAGCGCTTCGAGATTCAACTATAACTCAAAACAAAAAACTTGTCCCGACCCAAAAATCCATTTCATCGCCGGCTCCGACAGCCAACTTCACCCCAATAATTATCCAGCAGCAACAGTTCACATAACCCCAAGCTACACTAGTGCATGCGTCCGTTTCAGCTTGTTCCCCTCAGAATCAAACCCTCTTCAACCCGCAACCTACTACACCGACCTGTTACGACTCAAAAACTATGGCGCCGCCTGCAGCGTCAAAAGCATAACCATCTCAGACATCGACGGAACCTCAAACCTTGGAAACTTGACCATTTACTTTTACGCAGCCCAAACAGACACACCTCAAACAGGAAACCCAATCGCGACTGCTTCACTTAACAACAGTTCAAGCGGAACAATCAACATGCTAAGTACACCCTACACGCTTGCAACTTTTGCAGTAAACTATATAGAAGTAGTTGGGTACGCTGCTTCAACCGCACCTTCAGATTCAACGGTCAGCTTCACGTTAACCATCCAAACAGAGGCTTACCAACCCGCAGTAGAAGATGTGAAGGGCGTGGGTTCTTTGCTTATGAAACACTCTGCAGGTACTTACAGCGGCAGTTTCGGCTCTCGAGCATACTTCGCATTTAACATAAAAAGCGTCGATGGCGACCTTAAAGGCGAATTCAACCTGATTTTCCGTCACACCGACGCAAAGGGGCACAGTCACGTCTACCAAATAAGAAGCGTCACACCAACCTCGCTGAACGTTAGCAGATGTCCCTATCAGGCATCGACAGCCAACTTCACCCTGACAGGTATAATCCGTGACATAACCCACCCATTTCACCCCTTCACTATAAACCGAAACGCCGAAATCCAAGTAACCTTAACCGATTACAACAACAAACCTGATACAATCGCTTTCACAATAACCTCGCCGTCTGGGCAACTGTATTTCTCCAGCAACTGGCGATGCGGAGTTTCAGTTGAGCAGAGCTTACGGAGCGGTGGTCTCTCAACAGGCTGAGGCTTAAAAATAGCTTATCCCTAATAGCGAATTATTGCTTGAACACTTATCACTTAGTGAATTATCTTGCTGGTATTAAGACAAAAGCAAGTGTCTTTATAATGCTTTACAATCCACCTTACATAATAGGACAATAAAATCGTCTAAAAATTTTAAATACATAAAGAAGCAAAGAGATTAATGATATTTATGCAGGCAAGCAATAATTGGTACCTACGGTACCTAAACATAATTGCTTTTATTGCCACTGTCATTGTTAACAGTTTAGCAGGCAGTACAACTCTTATTGGTGGACAACTTACCGCGCAGGTTTCAGACAAAAATTTTACGTTAATTACCCCTGCTGGTTACGTCTTTTCAATCTGGGGCGTCATCTATGTTTTGCTGGGCATTTTCACAGTCTATCAAGCGCTTCCAAAAAATCAAGGTCAGCCTTTTCAAAAACAAATCGGCCTCTTGTTTGGTTTAAGCTCTATAGCTAACATTGCATGGCTCTTTGCATGGCAATACGAACAACTCCCAATATCTGTAGCCTTAATGTTACTTCTGTTGGGTTCATTAATTGCAATTTATCTACGCTTAGGCATTGGAAAATCAAAAGCATCAATACCAGAAAAATTGGCGGTTCAGTTACCCTTTAGCGTTTATCTAGGTTGGATTACAATAGCCACTATAGCAAACATTTCAGCCACACTTGTCAACGCAGGCTGGGATGGTTTGGGCATTGAAGCAACAACTTGGGCTTTAATCGTAATTGCTGTTGCAGTGCTTATTACAATACTATTCTTGGCGCTAAGAAAAGACATAGCTTACGCGTTAGTTGTAGTCTGGGCTTTAGTTGGAATATCAGCAAGCCAAACCCAAAACCAAACAATAGTTACCGCAACTCAAACAAGCGCAATCATAATCGCCATTGCAATCATCATAACAATAATAGTAATGGTACTACGAAAAAAACGTTAAAAAAGCAACTTTCTTTTTTTTCTTTTTATCAAATAGGCTTATACCTCTATAAAAGAAATGTTAAATTAAAGGATGGTGCGCAGAAAAAATGCACGAAAAAGACCTTCGTCGTTTCATCAAGACAACGGAGAAAATGGTTTTGCCCCAAAAGGTTGCCGCCACAACCCAAGGTAGCGCTATGCTCCGCAAATTGCCACGCCGTTTTCAGCGGTATATAGTCAAAAGAGGCGCACGCACTAACCCATACATGAGTTTTATCGTAGAACCATACAGTGTTTTTCTTGCCTTTGAAGTCATCAACAGCAAGGCAGTAGAGAAATTATTGCCACCTAACTACAGCTTGCTCCCTTCAGCAATGTTCAATGACACCCCTAAAAGACCCTGCGCAATAATTAGCGCCTTTAACCTGCATACGAACGTGTTTTGGGGAAGCCGGGTAGAGTTCTACCTAATTGCCGAAAACTGCAAAACAGGGCTTTTATCTTGGATCATAATCGAATATGAAAGTAACACACACAGCTACGACCCACGTCAAGGTTTTGTCGGTCCAAGCACGTTGCATTCGGTGGTAACTACATCTTATCTGGGAGAAGTTATAGTTGATGTAGCAAGCGCCCGTACCAAGAACAGCCTTGCTTTAGTAGCTGACTTAAAAAACGCTACTCTAAAGCAACTTGATCAGCGGCTGTGGGTTGAAGGAAATCTCTCCGTCGACTACGGGGGCGAATTGCAGCAGTGTACCAAGCCGTTTAGTTTGGTGTTTGATCCTAAAGAAATGACCCAAGCGTTGAAAATCCCGATGGAAGACATATCACTGTGTACCAACACTTTTGGCGGTGGCGCACTAAATCCAGTTCCGTTTGAGGCGGCGTGCTTTCCTTATACACAGCATTTTGTAACGACGAGCGTTCCTACAGCTACTTCGATGCGAACCGCTGAAGATATTGAGAAAGCCGTGAACGAGATAAACAACAAGATGAAAGCACCTCCAGAAATTGATTGCAAGAAGTAAAAGCCCACGTTGACATCGTTAGACTGAGCATACAACTTGGTTTAAGAAATCTTGCGTCTGAACAGCAAAATACTTGCACCTAAACTAAGTAAACCTACTATGAATGTGGCTATAAGTGCATTTGCTATGCTGCTCCAAACAAACCCGTTAATTATTAACGATTGAAAGGCTTGAGCAATGTACGTAAAAGGGTTGTATTGAGCTACATTTTGAACCCATTCGGGAAGAAGACCAAGAGGCATAACTGCTGCTGACAAGAAAAGCAATGGAAAAGTCGTAAGAAGCCCAATTGAAAGAGTTGTTTCAGCATTTTTCGTTTTTAATGCGACAAAAACTGAAATGCCTGACCAAGCAATCCCGAAAAGAGCAGCCAAAACAAACATGAGCAGTACGCCAAATATTCCTGAAGCAATATTCACACCTAAAACTAGACCAATTACAAGAATAATTGCAACCTGAATGATAGTTGTTATTGCACTGCTAAAGAGTCGCCCAAAAAGTATTGAGGACTTGCTTATGGGTGCAACCCGCATTTTATCCATGAAGCCACTATCAAAATCGTTGACTAACCCAATTCCTGAGTTTAATGCAGATGAAGCAATAGTTTGTATTATGACTGCGGCGGTAAAGAAGGTAATATAGCTACTTGTTCCAGTAAGAGTTTGAAAAGACGGTATATCGCCGATTGCAGAAAAAGCCTGTGTAAACAAAAGAAACCAAACTAAAGGTTGAATTAAATTGAAAAAGATGAGTATGGGTCTCCTAATTTGCTTTTTATTCCACCGGTTGAAGATAGCTACAACTTCCGAGAGCATTTCCATCATGGTCCTCTCCGCCTTCTTGCCCTGCTAACAGCTTCTTTACGTTCAATTACATTGAGAGTTTTACCTGTTAATTTAAGAAATACTTCGTCAAGTGTTGGAGCTGAAAGGTTAAGCTGTTCAATACTCAAGCCTTCGCTATCAAGAGCACGTACAATTTGTGTAACAATCCGCGGTCCACTTTTTGCCGTAATAATAAAGCCGTTCTCTGCAACTAAGCCTTCTCTGCATTGACCAACAGCTTCAACGCCTGGAATTTTATATGCGATTTGTCTAGCCTTTTCACAACCAGAGATGTCATCATGTTTAAAGTATAATGTGATTTTGTCCCCGCCCACCTTAGACTTGAGTTCAGATGGTGTTCCTTCAGAAACGATTTTTCCTTGATCTACAATACAAAGACGCTGCGCCAAAACGTCAGCCTCTTCCATGTACTGGGTTGTCAAAAAAATGGTCATTCCATTTCGATTCAGTTTAACTATGTAATCCCAAATATCCTTGCGACTTTGAGGATCCAACCCAGTTGTTGGTTCATCCAAAAACAAGATTTTGGGGTCAGAAACCAAAGCAGATGCCAAATCTAATCTTTTTCTCATGCCACCCGAAAATGTGGAAAGTCTACGGTCGGCTGCATCAGCAAGTCTAACCGTGTTAAGAAGTTCATTAACTTTGGCTTTTGCTTTTTCTTTGGGAATGTGATAAAAACTACATTGCAACAAGAGGTTTTCTCTTGCTGTTAAATCATCATCTACACCAACTTCCTGAGAAGAATACCCAATTATGCGTCTTACCTTAGCTTGGTCCTTATCAATATCTAATCCATCGATTGTTACCTTACCTGAAGTTTTTCCAAGTAACGTTGTCAAGATTTTGATTGTTGTGCTTTTTCCTGCTCCGTTAGGACCTAAGAAGCCAAATATTTCGCCTTCTTGAACATAAAAAGATATTCCAGAAACTGCAATTATGTCTTTATCGTAGATTTTTTGTAAGTCAAGTACTTCAATTATATTTTTTTGCGTTTTTTCACCTGAACTTCGTTAAAAAAGAAAAAAGGGTTATTTTGGAATCAGAACTTTATCGATTATGTGAATTATTCCGTTGTCGGCTTTGACGTCAGCTGTTATAATATTTGCGTCGTTGATTTTTACTGATTTATGTAGATGCCACTTGACTGCGTCAACTTTGAGGTCTTGTCCTTGAAGAGTTGTTAGTGTCTTGTGTTGAACAACGTCTGATGCTGGTACTGCCCCGTCTATAACGTGGTATTTGAGAATTTCTGTAAGTTTTGGGATGTCTTTTAGCAATCCTTCTACTGTTCCGGCTGGAAGTTTTGCAAAGGCTTCATCAGTAGGTGCAAAAACTGTGAAGGGGCCTTTTGTGTTTAAAGTTTCAACTAATCCTGCGGCTTGGGTGGCAGCAACAAGTGTTTTAAATTTTCCTGCTGCAACCGCTGTATCACATATACCTGGCATTTTTTTTACTCTCCTTTACATTAGCGCTAAGACGCTATCTCTTAATTTTGAAAAGAAAAAATATTAACTTTTGTTGTTTCATTTTGATACAACAAGTTAGAGCTTAAGAGTCGATAAAAGATAAAATAAGTAAAACTAAACGACAATTATGCCACGTTTGTTATGATTAAGCCAATTTAGCCTCAAGCAAAGCGTTTAGAACTAAAAACTAAAAACTAAAAACCGTAAATAACTGTCGTTTAAAGAGATGTTCCCTATAGATTATAATATAGAACCTTTATCAGGAGATTCTAATAGGCGGCAAATATCCTTATTTAACCAGTTTTTTGACAATAACTCATTAAGTACCTTCGAAAGTGCAGATAAAGTGATATAAGGACAAATTTAGTAATCACCTATCAAGCACAACTTTGAGGATTAAACAATGGGCAGCGTAAAAGACTTACAGGTAATAAAACCAGCCACCCCAGAGGCTATGGGTGTTGGTAGGTTTGATTTTTCTGACCGTTTTAGCGTTTTTGATTGGGGAGAAATGCCTGACCATATTGACGGTAAAGGCGCCGCACTCGCAGTAATGGGTGCATACTGTTTCGAGCAGCTTGAACGCATCGGCGTACGCACACACTACCGCGGATTAGTTAACGATTCAGGCAAAGCCGTACGTGTCGGCGAATTAAAAGACCCATCAAACATCATGGAAGTCGCGTTAGTTAACGTTTACAAGCCCAAAATCACCACCGAAGGCGGAAAAATCAGTCGAGACTACAGCGTTTACACGCCCGACCTCAAAAACTGCCTAATACCCCTCGAAATCATCTACCGCAACGGCCTGCCAGAAGGCTCATCAGTCTTCAAACGCTTAGCCCAAGGCAAAGTAACCCTTCAAGACCTTGGTCTTGACCACACTCCAAAACCCGGAGAAACCCTTGAGAAACCAATCTTTGACGTGAGCACTAAACTTGAGGAAAGCGACCGCTATATCACATGGAGTGAAGCCCAACAAATCAGCTGCCTAACCGACGCTGAATTAGCAGACGTCAAAAGTGTATTGCTGAAAGCTGACGACATAATCACTCAAGCAGCCAAGAATGCGGCGTTGAAAAACGAGGATGGTAAAATCGAGCTTGCCTTTGATGAGAAACGCAAACTTATGGTTGTCGACGTTGTTGGCACCTTAGACGAGTGTAGGTTCACTTACGGCGGCGTGCATGTGAGCAAAGAGGTTGCCCGGCAATTTTACAAGAAAACCCAATGGTACATTGATGTTGAGGAAGCAAAGAAACAGGCTGAAGCCCAAGGCGTCAAAGAATGGAAGACCCTGTGCAAGTCCCAGCCTCCAAAACTTGACTCAACACTTAAACGGGTTATCAGCGAAATGTACATGTCCGTAGCCAACGAAATGACTGGTTTGGGCTTGTTTGATTCACCACGGCTCAGCGACGTTATATGTGAGTACAAAGAGTATATGAGTGAAAAAGCATGAGTATGCAAAAACAGATAGAGAGAGTTATTGAAGGTTACAACCCAGAGAAGGTGCGTATCGGCGTTTTAGGTAGTCACTCCGCGCTTGAAATCGCTTCAGGTGCAAAACAGGAAGGCTTCGAAACAGTTGTCGTATGCCAAAATGGCAGAGAAAAAACTTATGCACGATACTACCGGAACATTTTTGACAACTTTATTTTCCTTGACAAATTCCAAGACATCACCAAACCCGAAACCGTCAAAGAATTAACAGAACTAAACACAGTCTTCGTACCTAACCGTTCCTTCAGCGTTTACGCAGGCTACGAAGCAATAGAACAAAAATTCGCTGTACCCCTAATGGGCAACAGGTACCTACTTAAAACAGAGGAACGCACTGCCCCGCGCAACCAGCTTTGGCTACTAAAAGAAGCAGGCATCGAACTCCCACGCGCAATCAAAACCCCGCAAGAAATCGATTGCCCCGCAATCATCAAAGTCCCAGAAAAAGGACGCTCAATCGAACGCGCATTCTTCTACGCATCCAACTATGAAGAGTACAAGAGGGAAGCACAAAAACGTCTTGACGCAGGCATAATCACCCAAGAAGCCCTCGACCAAGCCGTCATCGAAGAATACGTGATTGGAGCCAAATTTAACGCAAACTACTTCTACTCACCACTCAACGACGAAATCGACTTACTCGGCTTTGACCGACGTATTCAAACAGACCTCGACGGCGTCCTAGACCTACCTGCACAGGAACAAATGGAACTAAACATTCCAACTCAAAACATCGAAATCGGACACCAAGGAGTTACAATGCGTGAAAGCCAACTGGAAAAAATCTTTGAAGCAGCAGAAAAATTCGTCCGCATCTGCGCCAAAGAGTACCCGCCAGGAATGATTGGCCTGTTCGCACTTCAAGGCGCGGTAACGAAGGATTTGAAATTCCGTGTTTTCGACGTCAGCCCACGTGTACCCGGCTGCCCCTGTGTTGAACCAACCTCGCCTTACATGAAGTACAAGTACGGCACTGAAGTTGGTCCAGGCAAACGTGTCGCCATGGAAATCAAACGGGCTCTGCGTAAAGGCAGATTGTCTGATGTGGTTACATGATAGAAACCCAAGACATCCAAAAAATCATTGAAAAATACGACCAATCCAAACTTTCAGTCGGAACACTGGGCTCCCACAGTTCCCTTAACATTTTCAAGGGCGCCAAAGAAGAAGGCTTACGCACCGTCTGTATCTGCAAAGAAAAAGACGCTATCATGTACCAAAAATACCCAGTCGTCGACGAACTAATTATTGTTAAAGACTTTACTGAACTGCTTAATGAGAACATGCAAGAACGCCTACGGGCGCTTAATGTTGTTTTGATTCCGCACGGTTCATTCACCGCTTACCTTAGCACTGAACAATTAACGGACAGCCTTAAGGTGCCCATGATGGGAAACCGCAAACTGCTCCATTGGGAAGCCAACCGCAAATCTCAGGAAGAATGGCTACGCCAAGCAGGTTTAAGGTTGCCGGCAACTTTCAAGACGCCCGACGACATCGACCGACTTGTCATTGCGAAATTGCAGGGCGCTAAAGGTGGCAGAGGCTACTTCCTTGCAAACTCGCCTAAAGGTTTCTACAAGAAAGCAGAAGAAATGATGAAACGCGGCTTAGTCACCAAACAAGACATTGAAAACGTTCACCTGCAAGAATATGCGTTAGGCGTTAACGTTTACCCCAGCTACTTCAGCAGCATCATAAACAACGACGTAGAAATGCTTGCAATGGACCGCCGCTACGAATCCGCTGTGGACTCTATAGGAAAAATCCCTGCCGCAGAACAACTCGAAATCGACGTTGCCCCAACATACACAGTCGTCGGCAACTTCCCAATAGTCCTACGCGAATCATTGCTGCCAGAAGTTATGCGCATGGGCGAAGCAGTACATAAAAAAGCCGCCGAACTTGCACCACCTGGAATCATCGGACCATTCTGCCTTGAAACCGTAATCACAGACGACCTCAAAATCTACACCTTCGAAATCAGCGCACGCATCGTTGCAGGCACAAACGTTGGCATCGGCACTTCACCATACGCTTACTTGCGGTACGGCGAAAACATGTACATGGGCAGACGCATAGCAATGGAACTAAAGGAAGCAGTTAAGCAGAAGCGACTACAAGACGTAGTTGCTTAACTGGAACATATTTTATTTTTTCTATATTTATCTTCTATTAATAGTTAATAATTCCGAAGCTTTTTTCTGCCTGCTTGGAGAAGGAAGGCATTGGCTCAGTCTGAGGAGAACGGCTACTTATTCATTGGGCAAGTTCCGCTTGTTTACAGCAAACGCAACATTGAGCGGCAGCAAAAAATCGAGACTTGGCTAACACTTTACCAGTTAACTGCAGGTCTGAAAGCCGCAAAACAGCAACTTGAAACCGCAGCCATCCCCGAATACATCCGTTAAAGACACACTTTAAGCAGCGCCTCAAAACTGTTTCTGCTCCGGTTTTTCTTGTAATCTTTTAGGGCATCTATGATTTGGTAGCGGTCTTTTTCGCCTAAAACTTCCCAGACAAGCTTTGGCACGATACTGTTTCCAGCAAACAAGTATTGGCACACGGCAGTAACGTTTGAGGCATGACGTTGGGTACTGGCGGTTTCAAAATCCACAATAAACGGCTCTCCCTTCTGGGTCATAAGCAGATGTCTTGGTGCCTTGCTAAGTTCACCATGGTCTAAACCCTCCTCGTCAAGCCGCCAGCACTGCTCCAAAATGTTCCCTAAAACCCTGCGGAACTCAGTTTTTTCTTTATGCGCTCCAAGCCAGTTTGCTAACAAGTCCCCGTCAATCAGTTGGGAAAGTAGAAAATTTTTGGTGACTGCTACAAATTTAGGTCCAACCCCGATGGCGTTAGCTTTTTGCAGCATTTCTGCTTCATGAAAAAAATCTTCCCTGCCACCGTCAACTCTACGCATCTTTAACGCAAACCGTTTCCTGTCAACGTAAGCCACAACAACTATGCCAACAAAGCCTTTCCCCAGAACCTGCAACGTAAAAGCTGAACCACTCCCCGAAAACCCGACAGATTCAACTCCCAACTGCCGAAGCTCCTCTATTCGAGCCTCCATTTCGCTATGTTTTGCTCGTGGATAGCAAACAACTGAAGCGTAGGGCTCGTTTTGCAGTTCAGCTATAGGGACGATGGTTGACTTTGACATGGCAATCTTAAATCTGCTTCAAAAGAAAAATCCTTTTCCCCGCCTTTGTGTGTCCAAAAAAATCCATACTCAATTATTAGGCTTTTATATTAAGTAGTTAAATTAGGGGCTTAAGTGGGCTGCTGAAGTCTTGGATCAAAATAATAAACTCGAAAGCTTAATTGATAACCGCCTAAAAGGCAAATCAAAAACAAGTGTTTATTTGACTTATGTTGCAATTAACATTGTTTTGATGCTTGTCCTGTTCTATGTTGTTCTAAACAATTACGCGTATGATTGGACTGGTCAAATGTATCCTGAAGGTTCAGGCTTCAACTTGGCAACAGGGCTGGATTTGGCAATTCCTTTTGTTCCTGAAACAGTTGTGTTTTATGTTTACCTGTTCTATCCCCTTTCACTGTTGACGATGCTTTACTTTGGCTTTGTTGAGTACAAGAAAGGTCCCGCTTTGGGGCTCACACTCGTTGCAATAAACGCCATTGCGGTTGTTGTTTACATTGTTTTTCCAGTTTCAACATTCGGATACCGACAAGACCTACTTGCCCACCCGTTAACAGGCAACTTTTGGGCAGACCAAGTCTACAACGTCTTCCAAAATGACACTTCATTCAACTGCCTACCAAGCCTACACGCTGCAGTCTCAACCATCTGCGCATACACATGGTTCAGGTACCAACAGTTAAAACCTAACAAAGCAACTAAAACAGTAGCCGCAGTAACCGCAGCTATCGCCGTCGGCGTGGTTCTTTCGACGCTTTTTGTGAAGCAGCATTATATTGTGGATGAGGTTGCGGGGGTTGCGCTTGCATTGATTGTTGGTAAACTGGTGTTTGATAGGTTGTGGAGGAAACAGAAAACTTCAAACTTGTTTGCTGGAGTTGTTTGAGAGTAATGCGCCGATGATTATGCCGATGCCAAGCGCAGCTGAGGCTATGGCAAAGGTTTCATGATGAAGGTCGCCTGTTTGGAACCATAACCCGAAAGTCACTTTTTGCTCCAACAGTATCAGAAATGCTACTGCAAAGAATACAGCGGCAACCAAAACGGCGACCCACCAGTTATTCACTAAAAAGCCCTCTAAAGTAACGTTTGTTTGGATGAGTTTAAATTTAACTATACAACAGTGCTTGCTGGTTAGTCGTGTTCTCTGGAAGAACAGTTTTGTTCTGTGGGGAGAAATATATTGTCACTTCATCGCTATCTGGAGTGGTGAAAAACCAAAAATGCAGTTAGAAAAGGAACTAGCACCTTTGGCTTTCTTAATGACTCCCGTAACATCACAATCAAAGTATCAAGCTACAGGTGGTGTGTATAAATGGTGACAGATGTACGTAAATTTTTAGTTTCATCGTTGATGCTCTGTTTGTGTGTAAGCTTTTTTATTTCAATTGCCACGGCAAGGGACGCTTTTGCTCCTTCATGGCTAAAAGAAGGTGCATACGTAAAATACGAAGCCTACCTCCCGGGTAGTAATAGTTTAGGTGCAATGGGTTTTTTTGATTTATCTAATCCCAAGTTTGCCGGAACCAATTACACGCTACCTAATCAACAAGTAGACGCTGTTCTTGAGACTAATAGTTCTAGTTTGACATGGCAGTGTGTAAGTGTTAATGATACTATGGCAAAGTTGCAGGTTACGCTTGACTACGTTGGAACCCTAAATTTTCATAAGGAAAATTTAGAGTGGATTAATATTTCTTCTAAAGAGATACCTGTGCAACGTACGACTGAGGTTTATGTTGATCTCTACACAAGGGGAGTGTATAATGCTGATGGATTGTTTTTGGGTACAACACATTTGTGGTTGCCTGCAAACCCAAACAATGGCCAAGAAATAATTGTATGGGAAGAAGGTTCTGAAACAGTAACAACTGCCGTAACGGTTTCTGAAGAGGGAAAACAGTACACTTTTCTAGCAGGTTCATCGGTTATAATTAAGAATAACCCGTTGATGCTTGGTTTAACTTATGATTTGGATACTGGCCTTTGTGTGAGCGGCATACTTTTTTGGGATCCCATCTTTGCAGCAGTCGGCATTTCCTTTGGCGCTGTTGGGATAGTTTCTGAGACAAACATTGACTTGGGGCCTGAGCATTCACAAATATACTGGAACCAAATCCTACAGTACTCCATAATTCCTATTGCAATTGTTTTGCTGGTTGCAACTTTACTAATTAAACGTAAGAAAAAGAAAAACTAAAGGGGGATTTTGATTGGAAGAATTTGTTGTAGAAACGAGTAATCTTGTGAAGACTTTTGGAAAAGTATCTGCGTTAAATGAGTTAACTATGCAAATTCCAAAGGGTATTTCGGGGTTTGTAGGCAAAAACGGGTCAGGCAAAACCACAACCATCGGTGTACTCTTAGGATTAATCAAGGGTAACAAAGGCCAAGCCACCGTGTTTGGTTTGGATTGTTGGAAAAATTCTTTCGAAATAAGACAAAAATTAGGCGTAATGCATGAAACCAACGCCTACCCCGGCAGTTTTAGCGCCAGACGCTTCCTAACGCACGTAGCAAAACTCTATGGTATAACTCAAATCGACCAAACCATAGACGAACTACTTAACGATGTAGACTTAACTCACGCGCAGGACAAACCCATAAAAACTTATTCTGCAGGCATGTTCAAACGCCTAGGCCTAGCCCAAGCCCTAATAGGCAATCCTGAATTGGCAATACTTGACGAACCCACCGCAAACATTGACCCCATAGGGCGAATCACCATCTTAGAAAAAATTAAAGAAATGCACGAAAAACGCGACACCAGTTTTCTTATATCCACCCATATACTAAGCGACCTAGAAAAAATCTGCAACTACCTTATCGTAATTGACCAAGGAAAAACCATAGACCAAGGTTACATGAATAACCTGACAGAAAAGTATTCAGCTAACATTTACAAAATCGAAGTATCAAACCCCCAACAATTCACAACAGCACTCCAAAAACTAGACGCAATCGACAAAGTATGGATTGAAAACAGCAAAATATTCTGCAAGGTGAACAATCCTGAAGTGTTCTGTGCAGAAATCCCAAAAATAGCCTTCGAACTTAAACTGCAGCTAAAAGGTTTCCAGCAATCCTTGGGTTCACTCGAAGAAATTTATACTCAAACAGTTGGGGAAAAACGATGAAACCCGCACCAAAGACTTTTTCTCGACTGTTCATATGGGAAATAGAAAACTCCCTAAACCTGCCTGTACTTTCTTTGATTGTTGCCTCAGCAATACTTGCAGTTTTAGTTCAATCAACATCCATCTGGGGATCTACCCATAATTACAGCGATTTATCTACAGGTGTAAGCACTATTTTTCTTATTTTAACCCTTGTTACGTGTACCTTGTTCTCACATAGTTTTGCAGGTAGCTTTGGAAGAGGCGACCTTAAGAGAATGTTGTCTTATCCGGTTAAGCGCTGGCAAGTTTTTCTCTCAAAAGTGTTTGCTCTTAATCTAATAATTTTTGGCATCTATGCATCTGCTTACGCAATGAATCTTTACATTAACTCGATAAGTTTGCTTGAGCCCATGTTTTATGTGTCGTTATTTACAATATTTTTACAGTTACTGTTTGTCTGCGCCGTTTCAGTGGGCATTTCAATGATAGCTAAAAGTGAATTAATTTCTATTGTTGTTTCTTTTCTGTTGATTTTTGGACTTGATAACTCATTTAATTTCGACATCTTGAGATCTATAGGCAGATTCATCAATATTTTTGGATATTTAGAACAAACAACTCACTCTGGCGCTCATATGCTCACAGTTATGCCCGTTACGTTTGAGGAGTTCACGGGTTCAATAGTGTTTCCGCTCTTAACTGCTGTTGCTGTACTAACGATTGTTTTTGTCTATTTTACTCGTAAAATGGAGGTTGACTAAATGAAAAACAAATCTCAACTACTCACAACAATTGGCATAATGCTCTTAGTCATTGGCTCCTCTTTCTTAGCAGGAACCATTTACCGAAGCACCTGGAATTCTGGCGGCGAGACAGGTTGCTGGGGGACGGCGAGTACTTCTTTTGGTGGGCCTTATTCGTTGTCACCACGCAACTATGAATTATCATTAAACTTTACCTATTATGATGCATTCGCTAAATTGAAACCCATTTCATCAGTGGATGTTTACCTTCTTGACACTAAAGGCAGCGAGCTTTGGCAATCAGAAAAAGTTATTGAACCCGTTTGGTCTGCTAAAAATGTCTCCTCTACAGCCACCTTAAACACGCACATCCCTTACAGAGGAGACTATTACCTGCTATTTATTAGCCCTGACAATTCAAGCCTAAACGGGCGAATATTCCCAAAATTGTATGGGTATGAGAGTGATCTGCTAGGGGTTTCAGTAACAACACTATCCGCAGGTTTAGTTATTACTGTAGCTTCTAAGGTACTGTTTCAAAACAAAACCAAACAGCCGTCTACCGCTATAAGGTCAAAAAAGCACAACAGTACGGGTAGTGACACTGTTTTGCTGACGCAAAACGTTGTATCGAGTGTTCCTTCTGCCAAAAGTGTGGGCAAGACAAGGGCTGGGGGCCAGTTGCGCAGGCTTTTGGTTTGGGAGTTGGAGGAATGTTTTGCGTTTCCCATGTTAGAAGTAATACTGGTGATAGCAGTTTTAACGGTTTTAACTCCTACTATCCTGGAGGTCTCGCCAGCGTCTAGTTATGTTAATCTAACTTCAGGGATTCAACCAATTTTTCTTTTCCTCATTTTTATCACGGGTGTCTTGTTTTGCCATAGTTACGCAGGCGGCATTTCTAGGGGAGAGACAAAAATGGTTCTTTCATATCCAGTGCAGCGAAGTAAACTGTTTTTATCAAAATTCATCGCCCTATTCGCTGTCCTCTCTATTGTTTACGTAGGCGTGTTTGCACTACAGATTCCTCTTTTAACGCTTAACCCTTTTGAACCAATGTTTTATGCTTCAGTACTACTTGTGCTCCTTCAACTTTCCCTAGTTTGCACCCTATCCACTGCTTTGTCGATAGTTACTAAAAATGAGGTTCTCTCAATTTTAGCTTCTGCACTTGTGCTTTTCGGCATTGAAAGCATTGCTTCTAGCGACAGCATTGTTTCTTTTACTGGCCGATTTACTACAGGGTTTACTTTTGCTCGTCAGTACGTTTATGGCGGTTTATCTGCACCGTTGATTGATGGATTGTTTAGCGTTTTTGTTGTTGCGGGTATTTCGGTTTTGTTGTTTGTTTTTTGTTTTGTTTATTTTACGCGTAAAATGGAGATTGATTAAAGAGGTATATTGCAATGAAAAAAACTTTGAGATTGGCTTTGATTGTTTTTCTGGCTGGTTTGTCTTTGTTGGTTGCTACGGCGGTTAGAAGTAATTCGGTGCCAAAAAACCTGAACTTTGGTAATGACATAGAGGGGGCTACTAGCGGGTGGGTTTTGTACCCCGATTTCTTAATGTTTGATCGAGAATTCAGCGTTAGTATTAGGGCGAATAATAGTGTTAGCGTATATATTTTGGATGAGGCTGCTGTAAAACAATGGAATATTGACAAGTCAATTAACGCTGATTGGTCTTATGAGGATATTACTGAGGGTGTTTTTAGTGAGCAACCTACGGGCAGGGGTGGTTATGCTGTTTTGGTTCATTTGCCAGAAGACAAGGCTACCACTGTTAAGATGACTTTGACTTTTTCCGGTTTTGAACAAGACCTGCTGATATTCTCGTTAGCGATAGTGAGTGTTGGTATCCTTTCATCAGTCACGCTGTTAATTATTAATTGGAGAAAACCAAGAACACCTATAACAGCTACCAAATCTGTAAAGTTGTGACTATCTAAAGAAGTCCTGACTAAAAGCAGAGTTTGGTTCCATAAATTACCCCAAGAATACCCTTAACGTGATACTCCTTAAAGTGTTCTCTGGGAGAACAGTTTTGTTCTATAGGGAGAGATATATTGCCAGTCTACTGCTATCTGGAGTGGTGACGAACCAATAATGCAGTTTGAAAAGAAACTAATCCTATGCAGCATCTTTGCAGTCGCAATCGGAATCGCAACAATCGTACCCTTAGCTTATCTAATGACTCCTGCAATAGCACAATCAACTGATGACCAGCCCAGGTTTTCTTTTTACATGCCGTATGCTTACGTTCGTAACGTGTGGGATAACAGCACGCTGACAAACGAGACTTATGGATGGGCATTTTCAGTCGGTTTTAGGACTACTCCGATTTTTGATTTAACAGATGACTCAGTTGCTTACTATGAAACTTACAGGGCAGAATTATCTTCAAATGACGTTTCAATAGGTAATATATCATTAAGCGCTATGGCTACTACAGGCATCAATGGCCCTGCCAATTTAACGTTCTTCCTTAACAACTGGTACAATTTTACTACTCTTGATAACGATAAGGGTCCCTGGGGCAGAACAGGACCATTTAATGCAACAGCTCTAAACACCAAAAACGGCTACGATAGCAACTGGAACCTCACTGCAGGTGAACCACAAGCGCTTACAATGAGAATCTACCGTGAAAACTCTATAACACGCACTTTAAACTCAACACAAATATACGTTAACGAAAACCCAGAACCAATAATGCAGTTCGAGTTAATACGTTACCGCGATGGCTACCTATACAACACTGCTATTCCAATGTATGAACTAGACCAGATTAACCCGTTGTTCCCAATGCTAAAAATGAAGTATTAAAGGAGCATTGGCAATGGCTGGCGCATCAACTGACACTCTTGAAGGCAATACTTTAGCGGTTTACGCTTACATTGTTCACATGGATAAGCCAGTGGGAACCAGAGATGTTACACGTGGAGCAGACTTAAGCAGCACCAGTGTTGCGCACAGGCACCTGCAGAAACTTGAAGGCATGGGATTAATAGAAAAAACAGTCTATGGCGACTACGTCCTAAAGGAAAAAGCCAGCATCAACGGACACGTGTGGGTCGGCAAAAACCTTGTGCCCCGATTGATGTTTTACTCCTTCTTTTTTATGGGTGCATTCGCCGCAGAACTAAGTATAATGTTGCTTAGTTTGGTAATTAAGGATTTAGTTATTCAGGTTAGCTTCTACTTTTTAGTTGGCATAACAGGGGTGGCTATGGTGCTGTTTTTTGTTGAGGGTGCATCGTTGTTTAGGAAGTCTAAGCCTAAGAACGGCGACGGCAACTAACCGCTGTTGGTAGTGGTTGCTTTGGGCGTGCGCAGGGTTTGCTGTCGAGGTGGGGCTAAAATGCAGGTTGGCTGGTCAGTAAGTTATAACTTGTTTCTTTTTTATTCGGTTTACGGCTAGATTTTAGTTCCAGCAAGATTATTAAACTTGCATTTGATTCAGTTAACTTAGCGATTTTTAGCAAACTGAGGAGTTTTTTTATGCACCACAAAAGAACGATAATCGCCTGGACGGTTGTAAGCCTAATCATATCAATGGCAGTATGCTACATTGGCTCGGCTTACCCATTCGCCAAACACATCAGAGCCACCCCAGTAGCCATCCAAGGAAACATGGTAACAATCAAAGGTACAGTAGACATCTACTTCACCGAACAAGCATGGGAAGACATACAGTACAAAGACGGCAGCTTCGAAGGCTTCGACGCTTGGTGGCACACACAAATAGGAAAACATTACTGCTACATGGGTGTCCACGCAAAGCTTGTTTATATTGACTGGACATTGCTGCATCATTTTGATGACCATGACCGCTTAGGATTCATCCTGAAAGTCAAAATCTTAGACTACTAAACCCTGCAACCTGCCAGCCGAACCAGAATTTTTTGCCCCTTTTTTAGAAAAACCAGCATATGGAGCTATAGTGGGCCCGGCCGGATTTGAACCAGCGACCAACAGATTATGAGTCTGGCGCTCCACCGAGCTGAGCTACGGGCCCAAATTATAACTATCTCTATACTGCTATTTCATAAAACATTTAAACATTTTTCCGCTCGCACCAAACAAAAGCATCTAGGCAAAAAGGTTAAAACAAAAAAGGTTGAGGCTAAACCGTATAGCCCTTTTATTTATAATTAAAAAAGAGCCTTTGACAAAGCATCGACGCAATACCATTCCCAAGAACCACAAGACTATTCTACCCATAACTATTTTTTTACTTTAATTTTAATTTCATAATAGACCAACATTATTGACCCTTATTTCTTTAGAAATCTATTGTGAAATTAAGGTATCGAGGATATACTTGTTTTAAGAATAGAACAATAAGCAGGACAAATATTGCAAAAACTAATAAGTAAACAATAGCTGAATAACCAATCTATTGAGGGATAACTTGTGAGTTTGGAAGCTCAACGATTGGAAGAAATAAGAAAAATAATTCTAGAACACAGAGGAAAAAATAACCCCGTAAAATCAAGTGAGATTCAAGAAAGATTGGAAATACCTGACAACGATACCAGAGGTAGTACAAGAGCCTATATTACTAAACTGATTCTTGATGAAGGCATGCCTATTGCAGCTTACGGAAAAGGATATTTTTATATTGAAAATCAGCAAGAATTAGCGGAATACATGGCTTACTTACAAGACAGAATAACAAATATTACAAACAGAATGATGACAGTCTTTGCTAACTATAAAGTTCGAAATGGAAAAGCCAAAACGCCCTCTAAACTTGAAGACTTTGACAGATGAGTGAAAGAAAAGTTTGCTATCAATGTGTAACTTGCGGCAGTTTCCTATTTATTAGAGGAAAATCATTTAACCCAAAATTTTTGGTGCTTGAATGTCACCTTTGTGGGGAGGCGGTTTTATATTCTAAACAAGTGTTGGAAAAACTTTGCTTCTCATGTCAACCGGAGTGTTTTCAAAGTGTATCTTATTTTTAATGATTTCTTTCGCGTCGTTTAAACTATTTCCAAACCCAATTTCGTAACCTATACTATTTCTTCCCAATTCGTACGCTACTCGACTAGTAGTACCACTGCCGAGAAACGGGTCTAAAACAGTATCGCCTTCGTATGTGAACATACGCATTAATCTTCGAGGCAATTCATCGGGGAAAATTGCTATATGCCCCACTTGCTTAGCTCCATTGAATTGCCATATTCCATTGAATAGTTCTCGCCATTCATAAAGCTCAATTTGCGATCTTTTCTTTGTTTCTGGATCAGGTTTTGGACTTATTCCGTTTTTCTTAAAAATTGCTATATATTCATAATTATAACTGACATAACCGTTCCTTGGAAAACCATACGAACCCATAACACTAGCTCCACCGCTTGTTTTGGTGGTTGGTATTTTTTTCCAAATAATGCTTCCGAGATAAAGAATGTCGTTTACATGTTTGTTCATTATGTGATTAACTAAGTAAGAGTGAAGAGGTATTATTTGGTAAGGAGTTTTTCCTTCTGCTCGAAGATATTGGTCCCCAATGTTAATGCATAATCTACAACCGGGAGCAAGTGCTCTGATGCATTCACTCCAAACTTTATCAAGTTTATTCAAATAAGTAGTTAATGTATCTCGATAACCAATTTGTTTTGGGTTCCCATAGTCTTTGATGCTCCAATATGGCGGTGAAGTTACAACTAAATGAACTGCCCCGTTAGCAACTTCGGGAAGCTTTCGTGAATCTTTAAAGTAAATTTTATGATTAGTTGCAAAGCAAAGCGGATTAAAGTATTCCCTACTTTGTTGGAGCATAATTCTATTTATAAATTAACTAGTTATAAGCGTTGCCTAATCGTAAATGTCTAGACATGTGACATTTTTTTAGATTTTTGACTAGAAAGTGTTAACTAATTAATGCAGATGTCGTAAAAATTTTTTGTTTTTTATCCTATCAATCTGGCGCCCATTTATCGAAAGTCTTAAAAAAGGGCGTCATATTAAAATGTGTTTGTGACACTAACTTCAAGAAAGCATTATCGAGTTGAAACAAATTATTTCAACGGAAAGCCATACCATTACTTAGCAAAAGATGTAAAGTACAAAAATAAAAGAACAAAAGTTAGAATTTATTTAGGTCATACCTTACCAACGGCAGACGAAATAGAAAAGCTGAGAGTAGAACATGCTTTTGAACTAGAAGCAAGAGCGGCTGAAAAAAGAGCCGAATTAAGTAGTGGTTTTTACCGGTCAAATTACCTGCCGCTCGAAGGAATTAAAACTGTCGAAAAAATCCGTCATTATCATAGGACATTTCTAGAAGCGCTTACACCTAGCGAAGTTGCAATTTATGAAGAAGCATTTGAAATTAATTACATTCATGGCACAACTTCTATTGAAGGAAACACTTTTTCTGCTAATCAAGCGTTTGATTTACTTGTTAATGACATAATACCTAAAGACAAGTCCTTAAGAGAAACAAATGAGGTCCAAAATTTTAAAAAAGTCATCAAATTTCGGGAAAAATACAAGGGTAAAGTTACTTTAGATTTTATTAAAACACTTCATTCTTTGATTATGAACAATATCGATGTTCAATCGGCAGGTGTTTTTCGTAGAATTGATGCTGGAATTACCGGTTGTGAGTTAGACGTTACTCCGTCTGTATTTATTAAACAAGAACTTTCCGATTTGATTAAAACTTATTATAAACAGTTAGAAAGTGGTGTTCATCCGTTTGAAGCGGCAGTTCTCTTTCATTATGGGTTTGAAATGATACATCCGTTTACGGATGGAAATGGTCGAGTAGGTCGAGAGATTTTTAACTTCATGCTAAAAAAGAGTGGTTATCCTCGGTTACTTTTTCTTGGAAAAGACAGAGGTACATACATTCAGTCTTTGCATTTTGGCAATGAGACGATGTATGCAGAAATGATTAACCTCTTTGTTGATTTAATTATGAAACAGCAGATGAACGCTTTGATTGAGCGACTAAAAGAAGTAACTCAACCGATTCGCAAGGAACAAATGACCCTCGATGAATGCTTTAAAAACATGAAGTAAAACTGGAATGTCTCTTCTTTTTTCAAATTGGGCAGAGAGACATGTTTTGTTGGCTTTGCCGTATATGCCTATTACATAGACTATCGAAGTCATTGAATATCGAATATTTTTGAAAAATGCTTGTTATATTTGGCTTTTTTATCGAGAAAATTGTTTATTTGGGTTGTTTTGGTTGTTGCTTGTTTGGGGCGGGAAGATAATCCTGTTATGGGCCATGCGAGTTGCCCGATTTGCATTGTGCTGTTCACTGCTTTTCGTTGCCATCGTTGCTTTACTTTTCATACCAACCTATTAGGATCCAAATAGAAATAGTATGCAGAAACCTATAGGGGGTCTACCTTTCAGAGTAGGGGTAGGCTTCATCTGGGCGTTTTCTACGAGCCTATTAGGCTCCTATTAGTGGTTCTATGTTGAAACCTATAGGGG
>JAWRIR010000094.1:0-13154 GCA_040268405.1 Thermoproteota archaeon
GCCTGCGCGCCATTCGGATGGTGCATTGTTTGGAGTGTTGAATAGTAATGTGCCTTCATGACCTGCTGATAAGTCGAATGCCCAGATTTGAACAGTGTCATATGATACGCTGGTAAGAATAGCTTTATCGCCAACGAATACTTTCTGGATTGTTGTGTTGCCGCTAGCTGGGAATGTTCCGACTGCTGCTGCATTGTATGCTGGTAATGAAACGTTCATGTCATAGCCTCTTGTTGCATCGAATTGTTTTCCTTGGATTTGGCTACCCCAAGATTCAGCAGAGTAACTAGTGCCATATTTCTTTGGAATACAGCTTGAGTTCCATTGTAGTAATCTGTAGTCTGGGTTTGAAGAGTTTCCGTAGTTAACGATTGAGTATTTGAGAATTTCACCGTTTGGACCGAAGTAGTTTGTTCCTGAAGGTACGTTGGTCATGTTGTATTTGAGGTCGCCTGTTAGAGCGTCAAGTGCCCACCAGTTTGTTCCACTGACTATCCATATGTATGAGAATGCACCGCGGCTGTTTAGACAGTCCCAGTACAAGGTTTGTCCGATGGATAATCTGCCGCCACCGAAGTCATATGATCTTTCCCATAGGGTTTCACCTGTGTGTAGATCAACTGCAACGATTGCTTGTTGTGGTGATGGGTTGTAGAAATTTGTTGCGTATTTGTTGTAGTATAGAACTCCGCTGATGATTACTGCACCAGAGAATTTACCTTCGTAAGCATCGCCGTTCTGGTAACCTACATCGCCTGTGTCGCCGCCGGTTAAGCCGCCCATAGTGTCGCCAAGTGGCATAGTCCAGAGAATGTGTGCTGTTTCTGGAGCATCATTGTAAGGTGCATACAGGTTGTCTGGTGTTGCTACCCAACTGCCTGCAACAGACCACCATTCACGAAGTTGAGAATCAATTGGTCTACTCCAGTATTCATTTGGTAAAGAGACGCCTGGATAGGTTGCTACTGGGTCTTCTTGTACAACTAATTCGAGTACGTCGCTGTCACTTGCTGCGTAAACTCCGCCCATTTGTGTACCGTAGTAAGAATAGTAGTATTCAGTTTCTTCAAAATGACATTGTAACGTGTAAGTTCCGACTTTTGTTGGTGTAAAGTATTGACCGACTGTTCCGGTTGACCATGTTTTCAGTGGACCAATGGTTGAAACTTCGCCATCAGGATCAGTGATTGTGACTGTGACGTTCCAGCCGTCACCATCAACATTTAGATAGTTGAGGAGACCGAAGTTAATCAAAACTTTTTGATTGACACCGACTGGGTTTGGAATTGCGTCAACAAATGGATAAGTTGTGATTGTGGCTGCTGATTGTGCTGAAACTTGGCCAGGTAATGCAAACATAGAGATAACCATAGAAAGCATCAGAATCAAAGCAAAAATTGATAGCACTTTTTGATTGTTTTTTAAATTTTTCATTTTATTTCTCCGTAAGTGGACGTTTAAACTAAAAGTTCAACTTAAACACTAGCAAGAAGGTGCACTTCAGACAAAGACCCAATTGGAAAAAAATTGGGAAAACGATTTTATAATAAGAAATCGCCCCCATGGTATGCTTGACAATAAAACCATTGAAACATTGAAGTCTTTAGGGCTAACGCAGTTACAAGCAAAACTGTATGTTTCTTTGGCAAAAATGGGAACTGTAACAATCAAGTCAGTAGCTGTCGCATCAGACATTGCAAGACAAGATGTTTACCGTTTAATTGAGTCACTTCTAAAGTTAGGTTTAGCAGAAAAAATTTTGAACAATCCAACAATGTACAAAGCCACCCCGTTAAAAGAAGGCGTCAATCTTTTGTTGGATAACAAAAAAAAGGAATACATAAAATTACACAAGAATACTGCCGAGATGGTTAAGAAGTTAAACGCTATTGATTTTAATCTGTCACGTCAAAAAGAAGAAGAAACTTTTGTAATAACCACATCGAAAACTCTGGTTTTCAAAAGGTTCAAAGAACAAGACACCCTAACAAAAAAAACAATAGACGCAATAGGCGAATGGAAAGTTACCAGAACCAGATTTTATGACTGCTTTGAAGACTACCTTGACTTATTGAAAAGAGGAGTAAGAATTCGGACAATCACAGAAAAACATGAAGAAGAACATGTCTTAACAGAAAAAATGAAGTTTTTGCAAAGCAACCCCTTATTTGAAATCAAATACTTATCAACGCCTGCGCCAGTTAACATGGCAATTTACGATAAAAAAGCAGTCCAATTATGCGTATCCCCAAGTGAAGATAACTATCAGGATTTAGGCTCAAAAAATCCTCAGCTTATGAAAATCATAAACGCTTTTTTTGAGGAATTGTGGGAAAAAGCAGAAACAAAAAACAAGACCACATGTATTGAAAAGAGAATGGCGCCAATTAAACAATAAAATAAAGCCTGTTCAATGCTGTTCTAAAACCATCCAAACCAACCGTTAACTGCTAAAATGCTTGATTTTGGCTTGTTTTCTTTGCACACTGGGCTTCGCATAGGTCAAAAGTGGTTTTCGCAAGGTTTAGCAATTGTTCTTCTCAACAACGCTTTTTTTAGATCAAGCTATTGATGGTGAACTTGAATAACGCTGCAAAGACAACGAAACTACAAGCGTGTTTGTAGCTTATACGGGAAGAGAAGAAGGGAGCTAAAATAGACTTTACTTTGGCATTTGCACCAGTACTGATGCTAACTGCAGGCATAATCTTAGGTACAGCTTTCAAGTTCACACCTATCAAAGAACCAAAGTACAAAGCAATCGCCATAGTTGTTTTCATGGCGGCTTCAGCGTTTGTGGGTTATTTCCTGTCAACAGCCTTTAGCAGCGATCTTGCATCAATCGTTTACTTCAAAAACTTCTCAAACAGTTTAGATTCTACGCTGATTGCAAGCTTTTTTGGCGGCGCTCAGTTAGCAGCGATAGTTCTGCTTGTTGGCCTTTTTGAAGTCAGCCTAATTGCTAGTTTTGCGGTTGAAGAAACAGTCGACGGCTACATAAAAAAACGAAAACAAACCAAAGCAGCGGCAACCGAAAAAGTTGAAGAAGTCCAAGTTGAACCTTGCCAAGACCTTGAAACAGTCGAAGAAATCGAAGAACCAATTAATGGGGCGGTCTCGCAAGAGGAAACCTTAGCTGCTGACATGCAGGGGCTGCGGAAGGATGAGCAGAGCATTATGGAGCTTTTCCTTTACGAAAAAATTACGCAAATCACGCCCAATCTTAACGCGATGCAGCCGGAAGGCTACAGTTTTGAAGGCTTACCCCAACTGGATTGGGACATAAAACGTACAAGACAAACCCTTGACGCGCTAGTCCGCAAAGGCTTCCTTAAATCAGAACTTGTTGACAAAGTAATCACCTGTACCGCATGTGACTCAGCAAACGTGAGAATCAAAAAACTGTGCCCCGAATGCAATTCTCTGCGGCTGCGAAAAGAAGTGCTTATTGAACATTTAACCTGCGGGGCTATTGATAGGCAAACAGCTTTTGAAAGCCCAAACGGCGACTTAGTCTGCCCTAAATGCAACGTGAAACTGCAAACTATAGATGAAGACTACAGGTTGCTTCCGTCATCTTATGTGTGTTTGAACTGTAATGCCCGAAGCAGTGAACCGCTTTTGGTTGCTAAATGTGACAACTGCAGCACAACTGCCCAGCTTGACGAGGAGCCTGAAGTTTACCTTTACAAGTACACCGCTAACTCAGATTTGCCTCTAAAAGAGATGCAGCAAATCAAACCCATAGAAGTCTGCACTAAATTCTTCAGAGCTTTAGGCTATAAAGTGGTTGCACCTGCCTGCGTGAAAGGTAAATCTGACACTAAGCATCTTTTTGACATGCTGGTGTTAGGCAAAGTCGGTGTCGTAGGATCAGGAAAACAAACGCTCCAAAAACCCGATGCTGCATGCTGCAAAGACCATGAAAACACGGTAATTGAACTGTTAATTTCGAATAAACGTGTCGATTTGGAAGAAATCACCAGAATCTATGGCATGATAAATGACGTAGACTGTGAAGCGTTAATCTTTGTTATTCCAAGCATGACAGTTAACGCGCGGAATTATGCTTCAGCCTATAACATGAAGATTTGTGAGGGAAAAACCATAGAGGAAGCGTTGGTTAACTGGGTTATTCCCAAAGCGATTGAAAAGACCGCTTAGACACAACCTAAACGTTTTCTTTTTTTCCTGTTTTCCAATTTCGGCAGCATGATTAGTGCATACATTGGGATGTCTTCGTCGAAGGCTTACTATTGCACTTTGCCGCTGCCTAAGCGACAAAACAGAAAAACTAAGCTGACAACAAAAACAGCCCCAAATCAGCGAACAAATTAGGAAACAACCACACTTCACCATTTTTTCTTAAAAACACTGAATCCTCAATTTTGAGGCCTCGATTTTTGCAGTAAGCTTTGAAGTCTGCTATGCCTAAGAAGTGCAGGTTAGGGGTGTTGTACCATTCATAAGGCAAAGCGTTAGTAACTGGAACGCGCCCCTTAAAGAAAATCTGTGAGCGGGCTGAAATGTTAACAAAGTTTGGAAAGCCAACGATGACTTTTCTGCCTACACGCAACGCTTCTTTTAGGACATATTCAGGGTTTTTTACTTGCTGAAGCGTCTGATTCAAAATGACATAGTCAAAACTTTTGTCACCGTATTCAGATAAGCCGGTGTCGATGTCTTGCTGAAAAACGTTAAGACCAGCCGCAACGCACCTTTGGATTGCGTGATCATTAAGTTCTATACCTTGCGCATGCACACATTTCTTGGTAACAAGCAGGCTTAAGAGTTCCCCGTCGCCACAGCCTAAATCAAGAACAGAAGCTCCGCTGTTTATCCAATCTGCAAAGAGCCTATGCTCCAATTTTCCACTATTTTGAGTCATTTGCGGTTACCTCCGCTTGCTTTTTCTACGCCATAAAGAAAATGCGAGATTAGTGCGGCTTCCCGTTCGATTTCAAGCAGAAACGCATCGTGCCCGTAGGTGCTGTTGATTTCGCAGTAGCTTGCGTCTACGCCGGCGAGTTTGCAGGCTTTCACGATTTCCTGAGACTGATACGTTGGGTAAAGCCAGTCGGACTTGAAGGCTAAGACGAGCACTTTGGCTTTTAGTCCCTTGAAGACTTCGTTTAGGCTGTGCCCATTTAGCAGATTGAAGTAATCGATGGCTTTGGTGAGGTAGAGGTAGCTGTTTGAGTCGAAACGTTTTACGAAACTGTCGCCACGGTAACGTAGGTAGCCTTCAACTTCGAAGTCTGCACCGAACTTGAAGGGGTTCTTGTCAGTTTTGGTTTTTCTGCCGAATTTTTCAGCCATTGAAGTGTCACTCATGTATGTTATGTGCCCAATCATTCGGGCTACTGCTAAGCCTTTGGCTGGTGCGGCTGTTTCGTAGTAGTCTCCGTTTCGCCAGTCTGGGTCAGCCATTACTGCTTGTCGTCCGACTTCGTTGAATGCGATTTGCTGTGGATTATGTTTTAGTGTTGTTGCTATGGGTACTGCGGAACGGATTCTGTCTGGGTAAGAAACCATCCACTGCAATACTTGCATGCCACCCATTGAGCCCCCGATGACAGCAAGCAGTTTTTCTATGCCTAAATGGTCAATCAAGTGCCGTTGAGCGTGCACAATGTCGGCTATGCTGATTAACGGAAAACCGAGACCGTATGGTTTGCCTGTCTGTGGATTAATTGAGGATGGTCCGGTTGAGCCTTTGCATCCGCCAAGCACGTTGCTGCAGATTACAAAGTACCTGTTTGTGTCTATGCCTTTGCCTGGTCCAACGAGGTCGCTCCACCAACCGTCTTCCCCTGCCACGTGAGCGTCACCCGAAAAAGCGTGCAGGATCAGGATCGCGTTTGATTTTTCCTTGTTAAGTTTACCGTAGGTTTCGTAGGCAAGCGTTACTGGTCCAAGTTTTTCTCCGGATTCTAGTGTGAACTGGTTTGGTGGATAGGCGAACGTGTAGTATTGTGTTTGGTCAGGGTTTTGGTTGGTTGTCATGTGGTGTCCTCCGTTGGAAAGTTGTGGGTTAGGGTTTTGTTGAGGCTTTTAATGCTTGGTCAAGGTCTTCGATGATGTCGTCTGGGTCTTCGATTCCGATTGAGAGGCGGATGTAGTCTTCGGTTACGCCTGTTGCTTCCTGCTCAGCCTTAGTCAACTGCTGATGGGTCGTGGAAGCTGGGTGCACAATGAGGCTCTTTGCGTCGCCAATATTTGCCAGATGCGAGAACAACTTTACCGATTCGATTAGTTTGCGTCCAGCTTCTTTGCCGCCTTTGATGCCGAAACCGACTAAACCGCCGAAGTTGCCCTGCAGATACTTTTGGGCTATTTTGTGGTTTGGATTATCTGGCAATCCTGGGTAAACTACCCAGCTTACGAGGGGGTGCTGCTTTAGGAATTGGGCGACTTTTAGGGCGTTTTCGGAGTGTTTACGCTGTCGGAGCGGAAGGGTTTCTAAGCCTTGCAGGAAAAGCCATGAATGGAAAGGACTTAAAGCTGGACCAAGGTCGCGAAGCAATTGAACACGCGCTTTGAAGATAAAGGCGACGTTTCCAAGTTCTGGGAAGTTTCCGAAGTTGTCCCAATATTTGACACCGTGGTAGCTTGGGTCAGGCTCTGTGAATTCTGGGAATTTGCCGTTGTTCCAGTTGAATTTGCCGCCGTCAACGATGACGCCGCCGATGCTTGTGCCGTGACCGCCAATGTATTTGGTTGCTGAAGCAACAATTATGTCTGCGCCGTAATCGATTGGACGCACGATGCCTACGCCAACCGTGTTGTCTACGACCAGAGGGATGCCTGATTGGTGAGCAATTTTGGCGAGGGCTTCAAAGTCTGGTACGTCGAGTTTGGGGTTGCCTATGGTTTCTGCGTAAATGGCACGGGTTTTTGGGGTTATTGCTTTTTTGAATTCTTCGGGTTTTTGGGAATCTACAAAGGTGGTTTTGCGTCCCAGTTTGGCGAACGTGTAGTGGAGTAGGCTGTAGGTTCCTCCGTAGAGGTTGTTTGCTGCAACGATTTCGTCGCCAACATCAGTGATTGTTAGTAATGCTATGGAGATGGCTGCTTGTCCTGAGGCAACTGCCAAAGCACCGCTGCCGCCTTCGATGGCTGCAACCCGTTTCTCAAACACGTCGTTTGTTGGGTTGTTCATTCTTGTGTAAATGTTTCCCAGTTCTTTTAGGGCGAACAGGTTTGCTGCGTGTTCCGTGCTTTTGAAGACGTACGAGGTTGTTTGGTAGATTGGAACTGCACGGGAACCTGTTGTTGGGTCGGGTGATTCTTGGCCTGCGTGAACGGCTAAGGTGTCAAGCTTTCTTTTTGCCATTTATTTTTTGCTCCTTTTGGTTTGTTTGTTGAACCGTTGATGGGATAACGGCGTTATAATGGTTCTTGACAAAAATATTCCAAAAAGAATAAAACACCGTTAAAGCTACCCTCTCAGTATGTTTCCACCGCTTGAAGACATCGCAAAACGCCGCCGACAATTAGGCTTAAAACAGTCGGAACTCGCCAAAATGGCAGGCGTAAGCCAATCCTTAATCGCCAAGCTGGAAGCAGGAACAATCGACCCATCCTACACAAAAGTAAAAACCATCTTCAACGTACTCGAAAAACTGGAATTCAAAAACAAGGTACAAGCAGAAAAAATCGTCCACAACGACGTAGTCAGCGTCCAACGACACGAACCCATATCAAAAGTTGTCAAACTCATGAAAGAGCACGGGTTTTCACAGATTCCGGTGTTTGAAGGCAAACAATCTGTGGGAAGCATATCAGAAAAAACGATTTTGCGGCAGATACTTGCAGGCAAAGACTTGGAAGAAATCTCCAAACGGTCCACTGGCGACATCATGGAGGAAGCGTTTCCACAAATTAACGAAGACGCACCCCTAGCCCTAATCACCAGCCTTCTGCAAACGTACCCTGCGGTGCTTGTTTCAAAAAAAGGTGCAGTCATAGGCATCATTACCAAGGCAGACTTGCTAAGGATGCTTTAGGGTTAACTCAGTCGGCGTTAGGTGGGATAAAAAAGAAAAATCTATATCCAATTGTTGACTGTTTTACAGTTTAACTTTAAAGTCACGGATACATATAGTAGAAAGGAATTAAGGGGAAAATAGGCATTTGAATTTAGGTTTTGACATAGACGGCGTAATCGCCAACTTTACACAGCCACTTCTAGACGTCATCAAAGAAAACTACGGCGTAAACCTAAAAACCAGCGACATTTACACTTTCGACTTAAACATCGTTTTAGGCATAACCAAAGATGAAGGCAACCAACTCGTACACCAAACCCTAAAAAAAGATTTACCACTCAACCCAGGCTCCAAAGAAACCCTTGAACGCCTCAGCCGCGACGGACACAACATTTTGCTCTTAACAGGACGCTACGAATACTTGCGGGATATTACGCAGTCGTGGCTTAAAGAAAAAGGCGTACCATACACGCAACTTCACATGTTAAATGTCGGTGAAAAGTACCGGGCTAACATTGAACAGATTGATTTAATTGTTGAAGACTCCCTTGTAGACGCACTCGAGTGGACTCACAAAGTCAAGAACGTACTTCTTTTTGACCAGCCATGGAACAGAACATTAAACGTTAAAAACCTCACTAAACGGGTTTACAGTTGGAACGAAATCTACGAAGCCATCCAAACCCTCAACTCAGTTTGATTTTTAGCTTACTACTTTCCTGAATTGGTACAGCGTTGCCCCCAATGTAACCACCGCTATCAAAGCAATTACGCCCCAAGCGGCAAGTATTGTTGGCCAATCAAACCCTGTAATCATAAGCGCACGAATAGCGTTTACTGCGTAACTTATTGGGTTAAATTGAGAAACCGTGTTAATCCAGCTTGGGAGCGACGCGGACGGCACCAAAGCGGTGCTTAAGAACAGCAAAGGAAACGTTATGAAGCCACCTATGGCGAAAACTGTTTCAGAACTACGTGTCCTCAAACCTATAGCTAAAGATATGCCTGACCATGCAAGCCCAAAAAACGCGATGGTAAAAAAGATTAGAAGCACCCCAACGAAGCCGGTTACTACGTAGCCGCCTAGCAGGTAAGAAAGGACCAGAATTATGGCTGATTGAACCACAACCCTAAAAGCATCACTAGTAAGCCGACCCAACAAAATGGCGGGGCGCCGAACAGGAGTGACAAGCATCTTCTGCAAAAAACCTGAATCAATATCCAAAACAATCGAAGTCCCCGATTGCAGTGAACTGCCAAACGCGTTTTGCAAAATGATGCCTGCAGTTGCAAACTCTAAATAACTCACGCCTTCAGGCAGAAAACCTGGAAAATTGCCCAGTTCAGAAAAAAGTTGAGTAAAAAGCACAAGAAAAATAATTGGTTGAAAAAGGGAGAAAAACAGCAAAATCGGGTTTCGAATCAGTTTTTTCAGTGACCTAACAAACAGGTAACGTGTGTCTGAGAAAAGTGACATTTAAGTTCTGCCTCCCATCATTCTTCGCGGTGACTTGGCTTTCACAAGGTCTTCTGTCCGTATTCGCCTGCCAGTGTGCTGAAGAAAGACGTCATCAAGGGTTGGTGAAGAAAAGGTTACTGACAAAAGCCTAATGTCGCTGCTGTCAAAGGCGCGGACAATGTCGGCGACTAATGGGCCAGCGTTTTTAGCGTAAACGTTTAAGCATTCTTCTGGGCCAGAATCAATAACGCTGGTTACGCCCTCCATGCTGTTTAAAAGTTCTTTGGCTTTTGGTTTGTCACGTTCACAATTGTCTATTGACAGTTTAATAGAGTCAGCGCCGATTTCCCGTTTAAGCGATGCAGGAGAACCTGTGGTTACAATTTTGCCAAAATCAATAATTGCTAACCGTTCGCAGAGCTTGTCAGCCTCCTCCAAGTATTGAGTTGTTAAGAAAATGGTTGTATCTTCCTCTTTGTTTAACCGCCGCAAGTAACTCCAAATAGCCAAACGTGACTGCGGATCCAACCCCGTGGTGGGTTCATCAAGAAACAACAGTTTAGGCCTATGCACAAGTGCAGTAGCTAAATCAAGCCGTTTCTTCATGCCGCCAGAATAATTTCTTGCACGCCTATCCGCAGTCGCCTCCAACTCCACAAGCTTAAGCAACTCGTCAACCCGCTGCTTTAACTCGTAGCCATACATTTGCTGAAAATGTCCTTGAAGCATCAGGTTTTCTCTGCCAGACAAGTCACCGTCAACAGTTGTTTCCTGACTTTGAACACCTATGATTCTGCGAATTTCTGAGGACCCAATATCGATGTTGTGTCCTGCAATTGTGACTACGCCAGAGGTTTTTCTAAGAAGAGTAGTTAAGATTTTGATGGTTGTGCTTTTTCCGGCGCCGTTTGGACCTAAAAAACCAAAAAATTCGCCTTGCTTAACATTAAATGAGATGTCGTCTACGGCTTTTGTTCCATCAGCATAAGTCATCTTTAGATTTTCGACCGTTATTATGTCAGGCATAAAGTCCATTGTACATGTTTACGTTTGGAAAAATAATGATATGTGACTGTAATGCCTCAATAACACTGGACTTTATCAGGGTAATTAAAAAAGGGGTTTATTTTTTGAAGGGCAAACGCACTGTAAAAGTGGTTCCTCTGCCGTGGTGGCTTTCAAATGAGACGCTGCCGCCTAATGCTTCTGACATGCGTTTGACAACGGCTAAACCGAAGCCTTGACCTTTCGATTTTGTAGTAAACAAGGGCGTGAATAGTTTGCCTTTTGCCTCTTCAGGTATACCCGTACCCGTGTCTTCTACACGTATTACTGCGCTGTCGTCTTCACAGGCGGCTTTTATGGTTAGGTTTCCACCGTTAGGCATTGCCTGCAACGCGTTGTTTATCAGGTTGCTTAGCATACGTCGAACGTAAGTTGCGTCAGCAATAAAACAGTTGGCTTTGGGGTCAACAGTATATTCGACGGTGATGTTTTCTGGAATCACACGGATTTTTATTACATCTTGAACAATCGCTGACAAGTCAATGCTGCAGAAAAGCGGTTTAAGGGGTTTAGCAAAGTCTTGAAGGTCAACCACGATTTTGTTAATGTAATCAACGTTCTTTTCAATCTCTAAGATGCTTTCCAAGAGTGCTTCTTTAGTTTCGCCTTCTGAAACTTCAGCTAAATCTGTTTTTGCCAGATACAAGCTGCTCGCTATAGCCTGTAGAGGGTTACGGATGTCGTGTCCAACCATTCCTGCTGTCGCGCCGATTGTTGCTAAACGTTCAGAATCCCGGAGTTGCTTTGTCCGTTCCTCAACTAGGTGTTCAAGCTCTTTTGAGTATTCTTCAAGCTTGTTTTCCATTTGTTTACGCAACGTAATGTTGCGAGCCACATGTACTGAACCAAGTAGGTTACCATGTTCATCTTTTAGCGGTGTAGCACTGACGATAAAGTCGCCGCCGAGGCGTTCCTCATGCACTTCCGACGTGTGTTCTTTTCCGTCCTTCATTGCCAACATGTGCGGACAGAAAGGTGGAGGTTCCTGCTTGTTGTGCACGCATTCGTAACAGTTTAAGCCAATACAGTTTTCAGGGTCAGTTCCCAACGCTTGCGCCATGGCCTTGTTGGCACGTACAATTCGGTGATTATCGTCAAGAATAGCAATCAAGTCGGGTACACTATCAAATGTGCGTTCCCAGTCAACCTTTGCTCTCTCAAGTGCCAGTTCAAACTGTTTGCGGTCAGTGATATCCACGTTGGATTCTAATAGTTCATCGATTTCGCCGTTGAGGTCAAATATTGCTTGCCAAAAGCTTTGCATCGTTAATTGCTGACCGTCTTTGCCAGTGTGCAAAAGTTCTCCGGACCATTTTCCTGTCTTTTTAATCTGCAGAATTATTTCTGCGTATGACTTGGGAAAAATTGTTTTGAGAAGGCTATTCGAGTTTTGTCCGATTGCTTCTTCTTTCGTCCAGCCATAATTCTTTTCGGCGCCTTTGCTCCAGAAAGTGATTGTTCCATCCAGTTTTCTAACGAAAATGGCGTCTGGACTTAAATCGAGTAGCGCCGCTTGTCGCTGTGTTTCTGCTTCAGCTTGTTCTTTTTCTTTTCGTATACGTAGAATTTTCATTCCTTGTGAAAAATCGCTTGCTAACTCTGAAAGAAGAGTAACTTCTTCCTGTGAATACGCCGTAGGCTCTGTTGAGTATAATGTTAAAACGCCGATTACTTTAGAGTCAATTTTTAATGGTAAAGCGGCGGATGATGCGTACCCACGTTTGAGGGCTTCTTCGCGCCAAGGCTTGAAAAGTCCATCGTTTGCCATGCTTTGGCAAAACTGGGGTTGACCAGTGCGGACAGCTCGCCCAGATGGACCTTGTCCACGTTCAGTGTCAGCCCAAGTAATCTTTAAAGAATCTAAATAGCCTTTATCAAAACCTGAAAAAGCCACAGGTCGAACAGTCTTTTCAGGGTCATCTAATGCAAGTCCAACCCAAACAAGTTTGTAACCGCAATCTTCAACCACAATTCGACAAGCTTCACGCAAGAAAGATTCTTCATCCGTGGCACGCATGATGGCTTGATTACTGTTGCTTATGGCTCTTAAAGTGTGGTTTAATTTTTTGAGTCTAGCCTCGTTTTCTTTTAGTGCTTCTTCAGCTTTTTTGCGTTCAGTAATGTCTTCGTATGTTGCTACAAAGTAGCCTTCTTCAGGACTGAACGCTGAAACTGAAAACCACTTGTTTAAAGCTTGATCGTAATTTTCAAATCTTGCAGTTTTGCCTGTTGAGGCTACTTGCCCGTAAACGCCTATCCAGTCAGCTGGGTCGTTTTCGACGCCTGGAAGAATTTGTGTGACTTTTTTGCCTACAAATTCGTCGCGTTTGCGTCCAGTCATTCTTTCAAAGGCATCGTTAACTTCAAGGAAAACGTAATCGGTGGGCTTACCAAATTTGTCGTAGATTGCTTTGTGGTAGGCAAATCCGCTTGCCATGTTTTGGAAAAGTGCACTGTATTTTTGTCGGCTAACTTTGAGAGCGCCGTTAACTGCTTTGCGTCTTGCGGCGTCTTCAAGCATTAACCAGCCTTCGTTATGTTTAACTAAAGTGCCGATGTGGTTACGTAAAACGTCTAAAACGTCGGTTCCACTGCATTTTTTTAGGCTGTAAGTGCACAGGGCAATAATGTTGTGCTGT
>JAWRIR010000095.1:0-4965 GCA_040268405.1 Thermoproteota archaeon
CCTAAAAAAAGCCGCTGAAAAAGCAGGCATAGAAACGCAGTTTATTCAAATCGCTTTAGGTTGGGTTATCCGAAAAAAATGGGCAATCTTTTCCAGCCAAAGCAACACGATTAACATTTCAGAAAAACTACTTCACGAAACCGTGATTCCAGACGGATGCGACGAAAATCTTCTCAAATTCTTAGCTAACCGTGAGCAGGCAGCAATGGACGAATTAAGCGCCACTCTAAAAGCTGAGGCTGAACTACTCAAAAAACGTAAACTAGTAACAATTGAACCCAAGACAAACCGTTTTCTGCAAATAACTAACGAAGGAAAAAAGGCATTAGTACAAACCAAAACTATAACAAAAACAGCAGACGCAAGAATTGTATCTAAGGTTATCACTCAATTAACGCCTCAAGATATCATAAGCGGAATCTGGCGCACAGCACATTTTCCAAAGTATAATATTGACGCGCCAGTTGCTAAAACTTGGCCTGGAAAGAAGCATCCTTACCTAAGCTTCCTTGACGAAGTCCGCGCCAAACTTGTTACGTTGGGCTTTCAAGAAATGACCGGCACAAGCGTTGAAACCAGCTTCTTCAACTTTGACGCCCTCAATGTGCCACAGGACCATCCTGCACGGGAAGAAAGCGACATTTACTACATTAAAGACCCCGCTTACGGCGACATTAGCAGCCACGCAAAAGCCGTAGAACACAATAAAGAAACCCACGAAAACGGTTGGACAACAGGCTCCACAGGTTGGGGCTACAAATACTCACTGCTCGCGGCTCAACGCCTGATTCTTCGCGGTCACGGCACATGCCTTAGTGCACGCACCCTTGAAAGCAAAGAACTGCAGATTCCAAGCAAATACTTCTCAATCGCACGCGTTTACCGACCAGAAGTCGTAGACCGCACACACCTTTCCGAATTCAACCAAGTCGAAGGCATCATCGTTGACCCAGACCTAAACCTCAAAGACCTCCTCGGCGTCTTGGGCAAGTTCGCTATGGAAATCGCGGGCGCAGACAAAGTCCGTTTCAAACCAGATTATTTCCCATTCACAGAACCCAGCGTAGAACTTAGCGCGTACCGAGAAGGCGTAGGTTGGATTGAATTCGGCGGCTCCGGAATTTTCCGTCCAGAAGTCACAAAGCCACTGGGCATAGATGTGCCAGTGATTGCTTGGGGCTTAGGCGTAGACCGCTTATTCATGATGCGTTCATGCATCGACGACATCAGAATGATATTTTGCCCGAACCTTGAATGGTTAAGAAAAAAGCAGGTGACCTAAATGCCGACAATAGATATGGAATACAAAGAACTCGAGCAACTGCTTAATGTGCAGCTTAACGGCGACATGGAAAAGCTTGACGATATTTTGGCGTATGTTAAAGCTGAAGTTAAAGGCTACAACAAGCAAGACCAAACAGTAAACATTGAATTCAAAGACACTAACCGTCCTGACCTTTGGAGCGTTGAAGGTTTAGCACGCGCACTCCATGGCTATCTTGGTCAACAAAAGGGTTTAAAACAGTATAGTGTCGACAAATCTGCGGTTGAAGTCTTCGTCAGCAAAGAACTCTACAATGTTCGCCCGTACATCGCCTGCGCCGTCGTAAAAGACATTCACCTTTCAGACGCAATTATACGTGGCTTAATGCACTTGCAAGAAAAACTGGACCAAACATTCGGCAGAAGCCGCCAAAAAACCAGCATCGGCATCTACAACCTCGACTTAATCAAACCACCAATCGAATACACCGCCGTCAAGCCAAACGACGTTACATTTGTGCCGTTGGGTTTCACAGAGCAAATGGGGCTTGACGAAATCCTCGAAAAGCATCCGAAAGGCTGCGAGTACGGTCACATCGTCAAGAAAAACCCGTTGTACCCAATGCTGTTTGATGCTGACGGCAAAGTTTTGTCTTTCCCACCAATAATCAATTCTAATGATTTGGGCAAGGTAACTGAAGAATCACGCAACCTGCTCGTTGAAGTTACAGGCACGATACACAAGGCAGTACTGAACGCGTTGAACCTTGTCGTAACCATGCTTATTGACCGTGGCGGAAAAGCTTACACAACAACCATACATTACCCAGACAACTCAGAATACACCGAAAAGAACGTTGTCACCCCAGATTTCAGCAACCGTTTCGTGACATTGAGCGTTGAGTATACGACCAAGATTTTGGGTTTAGGCTTAACAGCTAAACGTATCGCTGAGCTACTGGAAGTGGCAGGTTTAGGCATCGATAAAATAACTGACACTGAAGTTTCAGTTCTGGTTCCCTGTTACCGTACCGACGTCATGCACCAAGTTGACCTCATCGAAGACGTAGCAGTCGCCTACGGCTACAACAACATCACTCCCAACTGGAGAGAACTCCCAACAATCGGCAGAGCAAAACCTGACCAGCACCTAATCAACCTCGCACGAGACCTAATGGTCGGTTTAGGCTACCAAGAAACCCTGAACACAACCTTAACCAACCAAGAAAGCCTCTACGACAAAATGGCAGTAGACAGAAAGCCGCTTGTGGAGCTTTGCAACCCCAAAGTTGTAACCATGACCTGCCTACGCAACTGGCTACTACCGGGACTCATGGAGTTCTTAAGCATCAACCAATCCACAGAATTCCCCCAAAAAATTTATGAACTCGGTAAAGTCACCCAGCCCGACCAGACACGTGAAACAAAAGTAAAAGAAGAAGAATGGCTAACCGCAGTCACAACCCACCCCACAGCAGGTTTCAGCGAAATCAAATCAGCACTCGACTCATTCTTCGCCAACTTCGGCGTTGAATGGCAAATCAAAGAAACCATCCACCCAAGCTTCATTGAGGGAAGAGCAGGCAAAGTTGTTGTTAACGGTGAAGAAATCGGTATTGTAGGCGAAGTTTCACCGCAAGTGCTGGAAAACTGGAAACTCGAAAACCCAGCAGCCGCATTCGAAATTAATCTGCAAAAAATTTTAGATAAAAAATTGAAGCTTTAAGTTTCCCATTTTCAGAACCACGCGAGGGTTCCTCTTTTCTTTGCTGTGTTTAGACACCATGAATATACGATGTAGCCTAATGGTACAATGATTGCACACATTGCCGTCAATACTGTTACTTGTGGCAGAATTTCTAGAAGGCTTGAACCTGTTAGGGCAAAACGTATTGCCTCAAAGAAGTAGTATTGTGGTACAAGGTAGCTGATTGCTTGCATTCCAACTGGCATAACGCTAATTGGGAAAAGGACACCACCAAACAGGCTGGTGGCTAAAGTGATTACGGATGTTACTGGGTCCCCTTGTTTAGTTACAATTAAAACTCCTGCGCCTATCATACTGAAACCCAGAAAAGTTGAGATACCCAAAGCTAAGACGACGATTGTTGAAAGGTAGTTAACGCTTAAGACTACTCCAAAGGCAAGAACACCAATGCCAAGGTAAACTGCAACTACACCTGTGCTCCATATGAAACCCCACAAAGAGCTACCTATTATAAAAGTTGAAAGTCGAGTTGGGGAAACCAGAACTTCTTCAAGTGCCCACGGGTTAATGGTTTTTTGCACAAGCGTCAAACTCTGGTTAAGGTAAGTGCTGAAAGCTAAACCGATTAGCAGGAAAGTGGTATATGACATGTTATATTGTTGCTCTACTGCTTCGTTGGTTGAGCTTGTGCCCAAAAAGGCAAACGATAGCGCTCCAAAAAGTGCTGTTGCAATTAGCAGTAGCATGTTCATTTTGTAAGTGCTAAAGCTAATGATGTCGCGTTTCATGAAGTAATAAATTTTTTCAAGCTCATTTAGAAACGCCATTTTATGCCTCCGCCCTTTTTTGTGTCAGTTGAATAAAAGCTTCCTCAAGCGTTGGCTCAGCCCGTTTGAAGTTTACCAGCTTAATTTTTTCTTTAAACAAGAAGTCAAAAAGCAATGGCAAATCATTAACACTCTTAAGCTCAACACGCAACTGCTTTTGACCCTTCAAAGATTCGAGACTGTTATCAGTGACGTTGATTACTCCTGAAACGTCTTGTAACCTTTCCATTTGGGTTTGGTTGATGTTTTCCAGTGTCAGTTGAATGATTTCTTCTTTTTTTATCATGTTTCGAATTGCGTCTGGCGTGTCACAGGCTATGATTTGGCCGTTTCGAAGTATGCCAATACGGTCACAAATCTGTGCAGCCTCTTCAATGTAATGAGTCGTATACAGGACGGTTTTGCCTGAATTGGTTACGGTTTCTCTTACAAAATCGCGAACGTTTCGTGAAGCCATAACGTCAAGCGCGTTTGTGGGTTCATCAAGCAGCAACACTTCGGGGTCAGGAAGCAATGTGCGGGCTAAAGCAAGCTTACGTTTCATTCCGCCAGAGTACCTTTGATACAAATCAAAAGTGTTGTTTTCTAAGCCCACGAGTTTCATGACTTCAAGAATGCGTTGATGCCGCTGTTTTCTTGGTACATTGTATATTGCAGCGTAAAATTCCAAGTTGCGGTAACCGTTAAGCCGCCAAAAAAAGCCGCGTTCACCGACGCTAAAGATTGTTCCCAGTGACTGTTTGACTTTCATGGGTTCTTTTACAACGTCGTAACCGTTGATGAGTGCGGTTCCACTGTCAGGGGGAAGCAGTGTGCAGAGCATTTTTACAAGGGTAGTTTTTCCTGCTCCGTTAGGTCCAAGAAGTCCGAATAATTCGCCTTTTTTTATTTCAAGGTTAAGGTTGTTAACGGCTTTGAAAGGAACGCCTGCTTTGAAGCTAAAGCGCCATCCTCCAGTTTCGGGTGGACGTTTAGTTTTGAATGCCTTTGTTAGGTTATGGGTTTCTATGGCGTTATTGGTTTGCAACCGTTTTTTTCCTCTAACCGTTTATTTTTTTGTATACACTTACGTTTGTTTGGCAAACTGTTTATTATTTTATGGACATTTCAGTTTAAACAAGGCTGAAATAGGTAACAGCATAATTTTTGATTATGTTGCCAAAAGTT
>JAWRIR010000096.1:0-18827 GCA_040268405.1 Thermoproteota archaeon
ACCAAACATTGTCTGTATGGTTGTTGTAGGCTGCTGGACTTCCCAGTAAACTTCTCCGGTACGTACATCGTAGCATTGCCAGACATATTGTGTTTCACCATTAAGCGGTTTGGTTAAGACTTCGTATGCTCTGCCTGCAACTACTACACTTGGAAAACCGTATGAACTGATAGAGTCCGCGCCTAAACCGTTTCCTTGGAAAATTTGCGTGTTTGCTTCATAACCGTAGTCTCCACCGATTAATCCACCAAGAGCAGTTAGTCTTTTCCATGCAACATGTGCACTGTTAGGTCCTTCAACCCACGGGATGAAAGTGTCTAAACGGCTTTTGAGCATCCATTTAGAGTTAGTGTCTGGATATAGTTCGTCCCATGTTGGTCCGCCTGTTTGTCCGCGCCACGGATAATTGCCAAGGATTGGCCACCATTCACGGTGTTCATAAGCGACGGGTCTTGTCCAGTAATCAGTTGGCAAGGGGTCTTCAATCCATGAAATAACTGGGTCTTCCTGTACGGTTATTGTCTGTTCTGGCGTGGAGCTTGGCTGCATGTACACGGAGTCAGTGTATAATGTGCCTCCACTGGGTGCAGTTATGATTTCACCATTAAGGTATCGTCCAGCAGGCAAATATGTTCCAGGGAAATCCATTTTGAATTTCCATTCCCCAACTTGATTAACTGTGTAATCAATGTATGCAGTTCCATCGGCAGGGTACGAGTCTTTCTTGATTGTTTCTGTTGTTCCGTCGGGTTTTGTTATAGTAAGGGTGAGGTCAAGGAACATTCTGTTTGCGCCGGGGGCTGGTGCTACCCAGAAGTTAATCAGGATTTGTTGATTAACCCCTACTGGGTCAGGTCTAACGCTTAAGGCAGCATATGATTTTGCGGTATAGTTGGCTGTTACACCGCTAGGCAATGCACCACTAAAGGGTTTTGAAGTGTCAGCAGCTTGAGCATTGTTTGGAGCTGAAATTACAAGTATCGATGCAAATAGTAGAATTATAGCAAAAATTGTGGCTGCTTTTTTGTTTAAAACTTTCATTTATTTTTTGTCTCCTTTGGGAAAAGCTTTGAAGTGCTTTTCACCGTAGAGTACTTCAATCAAAATTGTTTATAATGCCAAGTGGAAAGAAGCCACTGACGACAAAACAGTTTTTAAATAAAAATATAAAAAAAGAAAAGGGGTTGGATGTTTGTTTTTATGGGCGCTTTCTTAGGATAACTAATCCAACTGCAATTATGGCGATTATGATGGCGATTGTTGAGATGGCTGTGTATGTTTCAATTGGTGGCATTACGACGTTGGATGTTTCTGGTGTTGGCTGTGTTGTTGCGTCAACAACGCTTACGTATGTTTGTGCCCAGCTGCTGCCGTAGGAGACGTCGCCTGCGAATGTTGCCATAATAGTGTATTGTCCTGACATTGTTGGTTCCCAAGTGTAGCCATAGGTGCCGCTCATGTCGCTTGTAACATCTGCAATGTGTACATAGTTGCCGTTAGGATCAACAGCGTCAATTGACACTGGAACACCGATAACGTTTGAGGGGATTGGCTGCTGCATGTGCAAGTAATCCATCCATTCGTTCATGCTTTGTGCAGAAATGCACGGGGTTCCTTCTTGAGCTGGTGACATGTCGAGAACGGTTCCTTTGATTATGACTTTGTCGCCTGTTACAACTTGGCTCATTGGTGCTTCCACTGTTGTTTCGCTTTGTCCTTTGCCGAAGCAGTAGGTGTAGCCGTCAAATGGGTTTCCTGCAACTAGGTAGCCGTCTGCAATTGCTGCAGGGGGCATTGAGCCGGTTATTTTCCATACACCTTCACCGGTCATTATGTCGATGCAGTGTAGACCCCATCCTCTTGTTACTGGCCAGCTTTCAGTGTGCTCATAGGTGTATGTGTAGAATTTGCCGTCTGCTATCCATCCGCCTACGCCGAAGGAGTAGAATGGATAAACTGTTGTTCCGTTTTCGCCAGTGTAGGGTGTTTCGAATGGGTTTGAGGGTGCTTCGTACTTCCATACTTGTTTGCCTGTGTCCCAATCGAAAGCGTAGACGCCGTCTTGTGCTTCCCTAATTATCATGCCATACGCTGACATTGCAGAGTAGGCTCCAAAACCGGATGATGACCAAGGGTAATCCATTTGGTCACTTGTCCAGAGTTGATTACCCGTTCTTAAGTCAAAGCAGACGTAATAGCCGTTAGCAGAGAGCGTGGCGAGTTTGCCATGATCAACAATATCACACATCGAACTGTACATTGGTTCGCTGATGTTTTTAGTCCAAAGTGTTTGTCCAGTGATTAGGTCGTATCCTGTGAGTGTTTCGCCTACGTATGCAGATGCGACTGTTATGCTACTGACGCTTGCGCCTAAGTTTGAGGTGTAATCGATTAAGCTTGGGAGAGATGACCGAGCGTATGTTGTATTGCTCTTGATTCTGTCGGCAAAGTTAGCTGATGTTCCTCTTGTTGTCCAGTTAATGAGTCGGTATTCAGTTACTCCGTTGTTTCTTAGTGTTTGTATACTGTAGACTAATGGGTCAGTGTCTCTTGTGAAAGAGTTCTGGTAGTATGTTCCTGAAGTAACGTTGTCGCTTGCTGGTGCTAAGCTGACGTTGCAGTTCATTACACCTGTCCATGGATCCCACTTGTAGAGTCGGTTTGCGTCAAAGTACATCAGGTTAACTGTCCATGCGCCTGCTGCTTCTGCACCTGCAACTTCTGATTGTGTAGGGCTAGCATATTCAATAATGTTTGGAACAAGTGCGCTAGTCATTGGCCAGAAACCGAACATCAAAGTTGTTGTTGTTTGTACTGGTTTTTCCCAGAAAACTTCTCCTGTTCGAAGGTCATAGCAACGCCAGTATGTTTGGTCTGTTCCAGGTTTAGCGTAGGATTCATATGCTCTTCCAGCATAGACGATTGATGGTGTTGCTGGAGTGTTAGAATAGCCATACTGTCCTGTTTGTCCGCCAATAATTCCAGCGATTGCGCCTTGTCGCTTCCATACTATGTGTGCTGATTCTGGTGCTTCAACCCATGGAATGAATTTGCCGCGTGCATTGTATTGGACGCTGGTTTCTGGATACATTTGGTCCCATGTGTCGCCTCCTCCAACGTAGCCTGTTGGTGGGAAGTTGCCTAGAATTGTCCACCATTCTCTGTTTTCAACGTGTGCTGGTCGTGTCCAGTAATCAGTTGGAAGTGCTGATGACCATGAAGCGACCATGTCTTCTTGCACGGTAATGTTTACTACTGGAGAACTTGATGGTTTATAGTATGCTGAAGCTACTGGTGTTGGACCGGAAGTCATGAATCCACCGGTAAGGTTTGCAGCGGGGAAGAATGTGCCTAAGAATTCAAATTGGAACTGGTAAACACCGACTTGGTCTGGGTAATAAGGCATCCATGCGGTTCCGTCTGCAGGGTATGAGTCTAAAGTGTAGGTTTCTGTTGTCATGTCTGGTTTTGTTACGGTAATTACGTAAGCTTGTTCGTGGTGTCTTGCTGCATGTGTGGCTGGTGAAGTCCAAAGGTTAACGAGGAGCTCTTGACCTTTTCCGATGACGTTTGGTCTTACGCTTAGGTGCGCTGAAGTGTCAATTTGTACACTGGGGTTTGCGCCGTCTGGCAGTGGTCCTGTTACTTGAGTTGTAACATCTGCTTGAACGGGTTGTCCAAGAATCACTATCATTGAAGCAATTAAAATGGCGATAATCGCTGTTGCTGATGTTTTAGTTTTTCTTGTATTTTGCATATTTTATTTCCTTTTTTGTTTTATGTTGACAACTTTCTATTAAAAAGTGTCAGCATGCCTTCCACTTTTGGACTTAACTCACTTATAACATGATGTGGAAAGTGGGCACTGATGACAAAAACGATTAATTTTAAATTCATAAAAATTTAATAACAGTAAATGTTATCAAGCCTTGCGCACAATATATGCAAGCCGTGGTAATACTTGTATACGCTTGAGGGGATGCAATATACAAGAGGACCTGGTTAAAAAACTCACACAGTTTGGTTTCACTACCAATCAAGCCAAGGTTTACTTGAGCATAATCCAAGCAGGCGCTATTTCTGCAGGCAAAATTGCAAAACTCACTATGCTGCACAGACAAGACATCTACAAAATTCTGCCAAAACTTGAAAAAAAAGGTTTAATCACAAAAACAATCAGCAAACCATTCAGAATCCAAGCAGTACCCATTGAAACAGCCCTATATCAACTGGTTTTAAACGAGAAAGAAAAGTCAAACCGAAAAATTGCGTCACTGGAATGCAATATTAAAAATCTTGTTGAAACTTTAAAAGAACCACTGAAAAATGAAGAAGACATAAGGTTTATTCTTTTAACGACTGACGAGTCAATCTGGAATACAGCATATCAGGAAGTTCGCTTGTTAAAAAAAGAGGTTCAACTGGTAACAAGCCCTGAAATGCTGTTTACACCGTTGGTCAGGTTGCTGCAGGAAATCGTCAGTTCACGCGAAGACATAAAATTGTCTATTCTAGTTGAGACTAATTCGGGAAACGCTGATTCTGTTGCTAAAATGTTTGAGAAGCTAAATCTTGCAGAAAATCGAGTTATTACTAAAGGTTTAACGAGGCAAGCCTTCAAGCATTACCTTATACTTGACCGTAAAGAAGTCTGGATTGCTACAGAACAAAAAACTGAATCAGGCTTTCCAAACATTTTTTGGACAAACGACAAAAACATAGTGCAGGTTTACGAGGAATACTTCGACAAAGGCTGGAATCATTCAAAAGCAGCAACAATTTACCCAAAACAGACAGAGTTAAAGAGAAAACGGAACTTGCTTATTGCCTGATTTTTTTAATTTTCTTCGAATTGCTAAAAATTAAACGGAATTGAGAGAAAGTATTATCAACACTTACAAACAAAAAGGTCAGTGACAATTAAACGGTGGAATTGTCATGCAAGAAGATTTAGTGAATAAACTAGCAGATTTTGGCTTTACAACAAATCAAGCCAAAGTTTACCTCAGCATCATTGAATCTGGCAGCATACCGGTAGCAAAAATTGCTCAGAACACCCACCTGCACGTTCAGGACATTTACAAGATTTTACCAAAACTCGAAAACATGGGTCTAATAACAAAGACACTCGAGAAGCCAGTGCAGATTAAAGCTATCCCTGCTGAAAAAGCGTTAACCCATTTATTGTCAACAGAGAAAGAAAAAGCCCAAAAAAGGCTCAGTTACCTAGAAGGCAACATCAAGGAATTGATGAGTTCAATTAAGAAAGCCCAATATGCCACGTTACTCGAAAAGGACAGCTGTTTTATTCCATTAATCACTGCAAAACAGGTAAAAAACCAAGCTGAATTAACTTTTGCAAACGCCATTTCAAGCTGTGATTTAGTTGTAAACTTGGATTTGATTAAAACATTGATGAGCAGGCTTTCGCAAAATTTTGAAAGAATCAATAATTCCAGCGTCAAAGTTCGTTTAATAATTGAATCACCTTCTCCACTTAAAGACGCTTTAACATCGCTTCAAAACGCGTTACCTAAAAACGCTAACATTACAGCAAAATACGTTAACAAGAAACAGCCTGTACCCTATTACGTTATAGATCGTACCGAAGTTTGGATTAGTATGGATAAAGAAACTGAAGCAGGGTTACCCTGTGTTTTGTGGACTAAAGGAAAAAATATTGCAAGTTTCTTCCAAGAGTGCTTCAATGAAGCATGGGAAAAACCCAACGCAATAAAGATTTATCCACTAAACGACAAAAGCAAGTTAACCCAAACTATAGCTCCTTAACTTTAGGTTCGTGCACAGTGAAAAACACAAAAATCGACAGCGGAACAGCGGCGAACGCCAAAAGCAGAAAAGGCAGTTGAGGCGCCACAAACGCGTACAAGAAACCCACTGCAACTTGTAAAATAGCCTGAACGATATACATGAAAAATTGCATACAACCCGTAACTGTTCCACGAAGATTTCTCGGAGTTAAATCTCCCATTAGAACTTGGTAACTGTTAAGCTGCAGTATGTTACCTAACCCGAAAAAGAAGAAAGCCAACAGCATAACGTAGAAGTTTGCATTAAGAAATAGCAGCATCCCTGGAACATACAGCAAATAGCCTAAAATTAGGAAGCGTTTTCTGCCAACTCTATCCATGCTTAACCCTGCAAAAATGGAAGGCAAAGCAATGCTAAGGTATTGAAAGGCTAAAACAAATGCCCACTGCGCCGTAGTTAACCCTAAAACAGTAGTTGCGTAAACGACAAAATACATTTGACAACTGACAACAAGCCCGTTTATGGTGATGATTGCCAAGAAAAGGTTGAAAGCGGATTTGGGCATCTTTTTCCAGACAAGCACGCTTTGTTTTACGGATTGCGGGTACGAACTTAGCAGGCGCATAATGCTTGGGTTTGCGTCTTCACCGTTGGGCGGCAATGTCTCTTTTAAGCGTAAACGCAGCACTGCAATTGTAAAGTAAGCAATCAACACTATAGTGTAAGCGATTCGCATGCCAAAATCGAAATTGAAAGTTGCAACAAGATATTGGGCGATAAGTGGACCTGGAAGCAAGACAAGACTGGTTATAGCAGATTGCAGGCTGAAGCCGGCACCGCGGTTTTCTGGCGGTAACGAATCAAAAACCATCGCCATCAAAGCTGGACCGTAAACAGCACACAGGTTCTGGATGATTAAACCTATCATGATGAATTGCCATGAAGGCGCAAAAATGAACAGCAACGTGCTTGCGGCTAAACCGAAAGTCATTGTTGTTACTATCCATCTTCTGCCGTGTTTGTCTGCGAGGTAGCCGCCGGGAAACTGGACAAGCGCGACGGCGATGGAGCCAGCAAAACCCATAATTGCTAGTAGAAAATCGTTGGCGCCTAAGCTTAGGTAGTATAGGCTTGCGTACGTGGCGGGTATTGGTTGGGCAGTAAATAGTATTGCCCAGCTAACTGTGATGAGTAGGAAGTTGCCTTTGAGGATGCCTGATTCGCCGCTGAAAAGGGAAGACAGCTTCATTATGCCCACAAAATTAGCGTATGGATTATTTAAAGTAGGGGCATAAAAGCAGGAATTGTGTTGTAAAAGAGTATGAGCAACTGGTTTGGAAAATGCGCCTGTTAAGCGGGTTTGCTTTAGCTTTGCCTAATTAATTTTGAAGAATATTGCATACTAAGAGCTGCCTTATTAAGTTAGACTCAATTAACTCTTGTTTTGTCAAAAACGCCTCAATTTGACAAGGATTTAAGCGATAGAGACCGTTAGTCTTAAATCGCCCTTACAGAGAGTTTAGTCTTTGATCAACTCATGCAAGGTTCAAAAGACGATAGATACAAACTAAACGCTTTGAAATGGTCAGCAATAGCAATTTCCAGCGTCGTAATCATTGAAGTAATAATCGGTTTACTGGTAAACAGTCTAGCCGTATTAAGCGATGGTCTGCACGCAACACTTGACGTACTGTCCAGTGTTATGCTGTTTTACGCAGCAAAAGCCGCAATCAAACCCCCAGACGAAGAACACAGATACGGGCACGAAAAATTTGAAGCAATCGGCGGATTAATTGCAGGCATCATCCTCATTGGGGTTGCACTGCTAATCTTTTACGAGGCAGGCATACGACTAATTGAAGGCGTTCAATTCAAGCAAGGCTTAGAATTTGCTGGCTTCATAGCCATCGGCTACACGCTCAGCATCGACGTTGTACGTTTAGTTATCTTCCGTAAAGCTCAAGGCATTGAAGGCGCATCAATCAAAGCAGGATTCTACGATGCACTCTCAGACTTCGGCTCAACAATAATTGCACTCATCGGCTTCGGTTTAGCAACTATAGGCATTTTCGGTAGCGACTCATTCGCATCAATATTCCTCGGCGCAATGTTGTGCTTCCTAAGCTTCCGACTTGTACGTTCAAGCATAAACGAACTTAGCGACACCGCATCCAAAGACATGGTTCAAAAAGCCCAAGAACTCATCTTATCATGTACAGGCGTAGTCAGCAGCGACAACCTCAAAGTTAGAAAAGCAGGCAGTAAAGTTTTCGTTGACGCCACAGTTCAAGTACCAAAACAGATGAGCCTCGAAGAAGCACACGCATTAGCATCAAAAATAGAGCAATGTCTAAAGGACGGTTTTGGCAACCTTGACGCTACAATACACATTGAACCCTGCGAAAAAGAAACAGAGCTAAACCTGCTCGTAGAAAAACTTGCAACAATAGAAGGCGTTCAACAGGTTCACGAAATCTCAACAGTATACGTTACCGGCAAACTATTCATCACGCTACACGCGTTTGTTGAACCAAAGCTTTCAGTTGAAGAAGCTCACGCTATAGCAGAAAAGATTGAAGTTCGAATGCATCAAGGCATCAAGGCACTAGAAAACGTGACGGTGCATGTTGAACCAGCAGGCACCACTTTGCCGGAAAACATGATTAACGATGAACAACTTCGCAAGGTTGTAACTGACGCAGCCAAAAACATCTCACCAAAACTAAAAATGCAAAACATTGTCTCTTACGTTTCCAAGGGCAAACGCTACATTAACATTGACTGCTGCTTCACCAAGCAAGTGAAAATTACTGAAGCACACAAGATTGCTTCGCAGGTTGAGAAGGAAATAAAGGAGCATTTTGCAAGTGCAGTTGTAACCATCCATATTGAGCCTGATTGCTCAACCTAATCTTTTCCATTTTTTAGTCTTCAGCAAGGATTAATGTTAATGTGGAGCGTACTTTGCTGATGTTTCGGATTTTTAGGGTGATTAGGTCTTTTAGTTCATCCATGCTGTTTGCTTGAACTTTGGTTATAATGTCGTAAACACCATAAGAAGTGTAGGATTCAACGACGCCCGTTATTTTTCGAAGGTCTCTTAATGCTTCTTCTTCAGAACCTGATTCAACATTGATTAAAACAAAAGCCGTCGGCACAACTAAACGCCTCAACAACTAGATAAAGAATAGCAAATTAATATGTTATGTTCCCTCAGAAACCCGTAAAATGGTTGATTAAATAAACCAAAAATCTTATCTGCCCAACCGCAAATAGTGGACGTAGTGAAAATTCATGGTATACTGTTCAAAATGTGGCACGCAAAACTCAGACACAGCAGCCAACTGCTCTAACTGCGGCGCACCCCTACAAACCACTTACGGAGCAAGCCCACAAGACTGGCAACGCCCCAGACACTACCATGACCAAGGCTACTCAAGAAGAAACGGCGGCATCGGCCTGTTAATTGCAGGCTTAATCGTTTTAGCATTAGGCTTAACACTGCTTTATGGGCAATTTGGATACTTCATAATGTACTTCTGGCCCATAGTTCTGGTTGTCTTAGGCATTTGGCTACTTATACGCGGCTTAATATGGAGCCAACGCCGCAACAGGTAACCGCAAACACCATTAAAGTATCAACCTTGTCAAACCTGTTTTAGTTTCTTGCTTCTTAGGATATTCCTAACTGAGCACAAAAAGAGTTATATTACGTTGGCACGAAAAGGGTAGGTTATATCGGGGAATTTACAGGCATGGTTAAGTACATTTTCGTTACGGGTGGTGTGTTAAGCTCCGTTGGCAAGGGCATTTTAACTTCTTCAATCGGCAAAATGTTACAAGCAAGAGGGCTAAAACCAACAGTTGTAAAGATTGACCCATACGTCAACGTTGACGCTGGAACAATGAACCCTTACATGCACGGAGAAGTCTTCGTCACCGATGACGGAGGCGAAACCGACCTAGACCTTGGTTGGTACGAACGTTTCCTAGACTTAAGCCTCAAACAAGATAACAATTTAACCACAGGACTAGTTTACAAGTCAGTAATCGAAAAGGAACGTCATGGCGACTTCCTTGGACGCTGCGTACAAATCGTTCCGCACATAACTAACGAAATAAAGAACCGCATCAAAAACGCTGGCAAAGCAGTCGGCGCAGACATGGTTCTAGTAGAAGTAGGCGGAACAGTCGGCGACATCGAAGGCTTACCCTTCCTTGAAGCAATCCGTCAAATGCGCATGGAAGAAGGATACGAAAACACCCTTTACGTCCACGTTGCGCTCGTGCCAATTCTTGACGTAACACAAGAAATGAAAACCAAACCCTTGCAACACAGCGTAAACGAACTACGCCGCATCGGTATCCAACCAGACATTATCGTTGCAAGAAGCCCACAAATGATTGACGCAGAAGCCCTCCGCAAAATCGCCTTATTCGGAACAATTCCCGAAAACGCGGTTTTCTGCTCCTACAACGCAGACTCAGTATATCAAGTTCCACTAATTCTTGACAAGCAGGGCATGGGCGACTTCATCTGCCAACGTTTAAGTTTCAACTGCACCGGCAAAGATTATGGTGAATGGCAAACATTCGTAGACGCAATCGTCAAACCAGAGCACGAAGTAAAAATCGCGCTCGTAGGCAAATACGCCGGTTTAACAGACAGTTACGTAAGCATGAGCGAAGCCCTCAGACACGGCGGCGCAGCAGCCAAAACCAAAGTATGCATCACCTATCTTGAAGCTGAAAAGTTCGAGAAAGACCCACAATGCGTCAAAGACCTCTCTAACTTTGACGGCGTCTTTGTCCCATACGGTTTCGGTCCAAGAGGCACAGAAGGCAAAATAGCAGCAGTAAAATACGCCAGAGAAAACGACATACCTTTCCTCGGCATCTGCTACGGCTTCCAACTTGCAACCATCGAATTCGCTCGAAACGTCTGCGGCTTAAAAGACGCAAACAGCACAGAAATCAACCCAGACTCACCCTACCCAGTAATTGACTTAATGCCAGAACAACGAGGCGTAGAATACAAAGGCGCAACAATGCGGCTTGGAACACACAAAATCTACCTGCAACCAAACAGCATGGCGTTCAACCTCTACAAGAAGGAAGAAGTTATGGAACGCCACCGCCACCGCTTCGAAGTCAACTTAGACTACATGGACATACTCAAGAAAAATGGACTTGTCTTTTCAGGTAAAAGCTCTGACGGCAGAAGAATGGAATCCCTCGAGTTGCCAGACAAATACTTCTATTTCGCAACACAATTCCACGGTGAATTCAAGAGCAGACCCGGCAAACCATCACCACCATACCGCGGGTTCATCCAAGCATGCATAGACAAAAAACTAGGCAAACCTAAACCAACATTTGCCTAAAACCAACTTTTCCATTTTAAAATTTTTTATTATTTTTTGGGCATAACAATAACTTCTTTACCGCTACCGTAAGTTACGCATTTTCTTTCTAAGTAGAGATTACAGACATAAGCGGCGGTTGCAGCATCCAACTCATGGTCACTCAAACTGCCGTTTAACCCAGTAATTCCAAGGTTTACAAGACCAGCCAACAACTTATCTAACCCCTTTTGTTTACGAGCAATCCCAAACACATCCTGAGCGCCTCCGGGATAAACTTCTAAAACCTTAAACCCTTTTTCCTCAAAAACCTGCCGTAGCATAATACCACGTTTGGTTAGTTTGCGCATGGGTCCAAGAGTCATAGGAAAAATTTTTACGCCTGACTTGATGAGTTCTCGGTCGCAAGGTCGCAGGTGTGGCGCATTTCGTTCTTCAAGTGAGACTCGCCCAGGCGGTAAACTGAGTGGAGCGTCGATACCTATTATTTTGGGGCATGCTTCAAGAGTTTTTTGAATGATTTCCGTGTCAGTGAACAAATCTACGGTTTGAGCATGCATTCCATCAAGGACACAAAAACCTGTAGGTCTTGTTTCGACGCCTGCAAGGTCTAAACCGACAACAACCATAAAGAGCCCTTTAACAGTTTTTCGCGAAGTCATCCAGTTTCTTCTGACTTAACCCCTCGCCTGCTTCACCGTCAAGACGTTTAGTTACCTTGCCTTTCTCAAAAAACAACACCGTAGGAAAGACCTCAACATCATATTTGTCGCATAACTGTAGTTTGTAATCTGCCACAACCTTTATGCAGTCAAGCGCCTGCGTTTTAGCGAACTTTTCAAAAACTGGCAAAAACCTTTGGGAAAACGGACACCAAGACTCATAAAAAAGCACAAACGTTTTATCTTTTGTTTCAAGCTGTTTTTCGATTTCCTGCTCATTTTCGCCATATAACAATTTTTTTTACCTCCACTTATTCGTCAGGGTAATGACTGCTGTCACAGAACGGTTTGTGTTGAGACTTACCACACCTACAAAGGGTAACCCGGTTTCGCACCTCGTAAGTTTTGCCTTCAACCGACTCTACGGGCACACCGCCTTGCACACGAATTGGACCGCCACCACCGATTTGCGGGTCCTCAATGACTGCGACAGCTTTTTCACATTTAGGCTCAATAATTTCGCCTTTCTCTTTATCCTCTAAAAGTAGCCGCCCAGAGGGACAGTCGCAGGCTTCCTCAATTGCGATACGTTTAGAATCAGGCTTGTCAGATTCAGGCACAAGCTTCCAAATGCCACCTGCACGATGACAGAAACGGGCTGAAGCACAAAGATCTTCAACATCATGCAGTTTCAAGGCAGGACCATCAAACTCTTTGGCACGTTTAATGCAAGGCTCGTAAGCGGCTTTTTCGGTTCCGTCAAACCCGACTTTAACGTGTGTTCCATCGCAGAAGGGTTTGTTTTTAGATTGCCCGCACCGACAAAGCATGTACGTTCCAGTTTGCGGAAGGGGTCTGCCTTCTTTCCATTCCAGCCCGGTTCCTTCGTCGTCGGCGACTATGATTTTTTCTGAAAGCGGCAAGTCGCCTTGAACAAGGTATGGACCGTTTTTTGTTACTTTTATTTTGCTTTTTTTAGAAGTATCGGCATTTTTAGTGTCTGCCATACCTAAAAGTCCCGCCTCGGTTTTATTGAACATATCGGTAAAAACAAACCAGCCTATCTACCACCTATTAGGATCCAAATAGCAGTTGTATGCAGGAACCTATAGGAGGTAGGTAGAAACAGGAGGGGTAAGCTCTACCTCAATCTTGCCAAACCCAAAACGCTAAGAGGGTAGGTCCTATTGGCTAAAAATCCGCCCAAAAAGCAAGTTAAAAAATGTGTTATTGCCTTTTTTCTGAAAAGACGTTCAGCACTGAAGGGCCAAAGGACACATATATTTTGTCGCCGATTGTAACGCCCAAGTTTTTAATCACTGAAAAGGCGATTCTTGCCTTTATCTGAAAACCAACGTCGATTGTAACTTGGGCGGTTGAACGCATCTGCACCATTTCCGCGACTACTCCTTCAAGACAGTTAATAAGCTCTTTTTTGTTTGTAGCGGTGACTGGCTTGGTTGATAGGGTTATGTCTTCTGTTTTCAAGGTTACAGTGACGTTTTTGTCTTCCAGTTCGGCTGGTGCGGTTGAAAACATTTTCACGCCGTTAACTTCAACAGGTAAAAACCCTGCCTGCATTTTGCCTGCTTTACCAGAATACGCGTTTATACCCAAAAAACGTGCAACATACGTTGATTCGGGTTTGTCAAAAATTTCCACTCTTCCACCGACCTGTTCAATGTGTCCGTGACCCATTACCGCGATTTTGTTAGACATCACAAAAGCTTCACTCAAGTTATGCGTAACGTAAATAGCCGTCATCTTTAGGGTTTGCAGGTAATTTTTGAGGTCCAGTCGGAAGGATTCTCGAAGTTGCGGGTCAACAGCTGACACTGGTTCATCAAGCAGCAATACTTGCGGTTCAGTGGCAAGCGACCTTGCTAAGGCTGCACGCTGTTTCTGACCGCCACTAAGTTGGTGAGGGTAAAACCTTGCGTACTCGCTAAGCCCAATAAATTCAAGCAGGCGACTTGTTCGGCTTTTGATTTCTTGCCTTGATAAATGCGTGCCTTTGAGGCCATAAGCTATGTTGTCTTCTATTCGCATGTGTGGGAAAAGGGAAACGGTTTGGAAAACGTAGCCGATTTTACGTTCAGAAGGCTTAAGGTAAACTCTCTTTTCGCCTTTGCGTCCATCCACTAAAACGCCGTCAATGTAAACGTCACCCTCGTCAGCAGGTATTAAGCCGGCAATCATGTTCAGCAAAGTGGTTTTTCCGCTGCCGTTTGGTCCAAGCAAAGTTAGGATTTCATGCTTCTCCACGGTCAAGTCCAAGTTTTGGATAACCTTTTTTTCACCGAAGGATTTTGAGAGGTCCTTTATGGTTATCATTGTTTTTTGGCTCCAAACTTTCTCTGTTCCAACACTTTCAACGTAATAATTACTGCGAAGGATATTGCAATCAGGACGGCGGATAGCATTACGCCTGCAATAGGGTCTGAATTCATTAGGCTGTAGATTGCCAGCGGCATTGTTTGGGTTATACCTGGCAGGTTGCCTGCGAACATTATGGTGGCGCCGAATTCGCCCATGGCTCTTGCCCAAGTTAAGACGATTCCTGAAACTATGACTCTCATTGATAGGGGCATGGTGATTGTGAAGAATACTCGGACGCGTGAGCCTGTTAGGATTCTTGCGCTGTTTACTACGTCGGGGTTTAGGTTTTCAAAGCCTGATTTGGCTGATCTTAAAATGAATGGTGATGCCACAAAAATTTGGGCAAGTATAACGGCGATTACGCTGCCCGGTATTGTTACTCCAAAAAAGTTGAAAACTGGTCCCAAAAGGCCTTTTGGTGCAAAAGCTAAAAGTAATGCTACACCAGCTACAGCTGGCGGCAAAACGATGGGTAAATCGATTAGTGTGTCGATTATTGATTTTCCGGGGAATTTTCTTGTTACAAGAAAATAGGCTGTCGGCACGGTTAATAGTAATGAGATTATTGTTGCTATGCCTGAAGTGTACAGGCTGATTTGTATGGATTCAAGTATTGCTGTGTTTTGCAGTTGTTCGCTGACAAGGGACGTGTCGATTTTTAGGAAAACTGCAAGGATAGGCAAAACAATAAACAAAAAGTAAGCAATAACTGTTAATGCTAAGAGTATTACTGCCAGTTTGTTTTGGAAGTAATATTTTTCACGCTTCAAAGTTGCCTACCTGCAAAGTTGTTGAATAAAAAAGGGTGGTGGGGTGGTGCATAAGGGTTGCCCTTGCCTTAAGTTCCAAACCCGAATGTGTGCAGCAGTGTTTGTCCTTCTGTTGAAAGCCAGAAATCCATGTATTTTTGTGCTAACTCTGTGTTTGTTGTTGAACTGGTGACTGCGATGCTGTAGGTGCCTATTGTGTTAACTTCGGTTGGTACTTCAACGTACACGAAATCAGAACCTGCCATTGCTCCGTAGGTTGCATCTGAAACAAACGCGACACCAGCGTCGACTGTTCCAAGGTTCAAAGCGACTTTGCCGACGACTTCTTCAACTGAAGCTTCATAGGATACAACGTTGCCGTAGAATTTCTGTTTGAAGTTGTCCCATTCTGCTCCTTTGTATAGTGGACTGCTTGAGTTCCCCCATGTTGCGTCAATCTTTGTCACTGTCTTGTTTGTGTATGAACCTACAGGAACGGAGTTGTCTGCTACAACAATTTTTACGCCTGGCTTAACAAGGTCTAGGAGTGAGGTAATGTTTTGTGGGTTATCGCCTGGTAATAGTATTTCTAGCTTGTTGGAGGTGAAGTTTTGGTAGCTGCCAAGTAGAAGGCTTGAGTCGTTGAGTTGTTTGGTCCATTTGAAATCTGCAGCCATGAAAACGTCGCATGGTGAACCTGAAGTGATTTGTTGGTATAGCGTGTTTGAACCTGCTTGGTTGATGATTAAGTGGCAGTTGTTTTCTTGCTCAAACGTGGCGGTCATGTTGGTGACGGCGTTGATTAAGCTGGATGCCATGAATATTCTTAGTTCTGTTGGTGGCGCTGTTGTTGACGTTGGAGTTGTTGTGGCTGTAGCGTCTGGTGTTGCCGTTGCTGTTGAAGTTGGTGTTGCAGTGGGTGTTGGCGTGCTTTCGGGGTTTGCGGAGAATGCTCCGCTGTATGCTAAATAACCTGCTATTGATACGCACATGATTATTGCTATTATCATGACACTGACGTATTTGCGGTTCATTGTAAATCTAACTCGATATTACTCGTCAGTTAATTCGTTGAAGATAAACCTTGTTGTTAATAACGCATAACAAGTGTGAAAAATTGTGATTAAGCAAGTTTCTCTAAAAACAGTTTAAGCTCAGCCTGAGCATTACGGTACTGTTTAGCCAAATCCCTGCCATACGCCGTAACCTCAGAAGAACCGCCACCTTTTGCGCCGCCACGAACCCGCGTGACCAAAGTTTCCCCCAAACGTTCTTCTGCAAGCGTGATTCTGTGCAGCGCGTACCTGTATGACATGTTAAGGTGTTTTGCTGCCTCCAGTATGGAATGGTATTTGTCGATGTTTTCGATGAGTTCTGCTATGCCGTCTCCGAATACTGATTCGCCTTTCTCGTTAACCATCCAAAGTTTGGTTTGGTAGCTTAAAGCATTCACTTGCCATTTCACCTTACACTAACTAATATGCTGTTATGGACTTAAGTTTAGCGTGTTTACGGCTTAAGTGTTGTGTTTTAGCGGTTTTTTGATTGTTTTATTTTTAATGCATATAACATTTAGGTTTGATGTTTTTGCCAGTAACGCTTTTATACATTTAACAAACCCGTATAAACAAACTTTACTTGTCCATGTCAACTGATTGTGGAGAATGGAAAACGAATGCCCGAAAACAAACAAAACCCTCCAATGGACCTATTCACAATCGTCCAAAAAGAGGAATTAAACCCAGTAACAAAAAAACTTGTAATCTACGCCCCTGACATCGCAGCAAAAGCAAAAGCAGGACAATTCCTAATCATAAAAGTCCGCGAAAACAGCGAAAGAATCCCATTAACCTTTACAGACTGGGATCGAGCAAATGGCACAATAACAGTGATTTTCCAAGAAGTCGGTTTCTCATCAATTGAACTTGGCTCCCTTAAAGTCGGCGACAAAATCCAAAACCTCGCTGGCCCATTAGGCAACCCAAGCGAAATCGAAAACTACGGCACAGCTGTAATCGCTTGCGGTGGTTTAGGTACAGCAGTAGCTTACCCAGTTGCTAAGGCACTAAAAGCAGCCGGCAACAAAGTAATTACCCTTGTCGGTGCAAGAAACAAGGACTTATTCATTCTTGAAAAAGAAATTCAAGAAGTTTCAGACGAAGTTGTATACTCAACCGATGATGGCTCAAAAGGCATTAAAGGCTTCGTAAGTGACTTACTGAAAGCTCAAATTGCTAAAGGCCTAAAAATTGGTATTGTCTTCGTTATCGGTCCGCCCATCATGATGATGGTAACCTCTGAAGTCACCCGTCCATACGGCATAAAAACTATTGCCAGCTTAAACCCAATTATGGTTGACGGCATGGGCATGTGCGGTGCCTGCAGAGTAACTGTTGGCGGTGAAATTAAATTTGCCTGCGTTGACGGTCCAGAATTTGACGCACACAAAGTGGACTTCAAAGAGTTAATGCAGCGCCTGAAATGTTACTGCTCAGAAGAAAAACAAGCACAACATGGAGAGGGACACTGTCAATGTCACAACCACTAAATAAAGAAAACAAAGCTCAAGACCGTTTCAAAGCGGTTGAAGTTCCAAAACAAGAACCCCAAGACCGTATTAAAAACTTCAAAGAAGTAGTGCTAGGCTATACTGAGGAACAAGCACGAGCTGAAGCCTCAAGATGCCTAAACTGCAAAAATGCGCAATGCATTACGGGCTGCCCAGTCGGCATCGACATCCCAACCTTCATCAAATGCATAACCGAAAAAGACTACGAAGGCGCAATCATAAAAATCAAAGAGAAAAACAGTCTTCCAGCTATTTGTGGACGTGTTTGCCCACAAGAAGAACAATGCCAAGCCAAATGTATTCTCGGCAAGAAAGGCGAACCAGTGTCCATCGGACGCCTTGAACGCTACGTAGCAGACCTTGAACGTGAAAAAGGCATCAAAGTTCCAGAAATCGCAGCACCAAACGGCAAAAAAGTGGCAGTCGTCGGCGCAGGTCCAGCAGGCTTAACCGTTGCAGCTGACCTTGCAAAACTCGGCTATCAAGTTGAAATTTTCGAAGCACTACATACTGAAGGCGGTGTCCTTGTTTACGGTATTCCAGAATTCCGTTTACCAAAAAGCATCGTTAAAGCCGAAGTAGATTACATCGAAAAACTTGGCGTAAAACTAACACCAGACGCATTAATCGGCAGACTATTCACCATCGACGAACTATTCAAGAAAGGCTTTGGCGCAGTTTTCGTTGGCACAGGCGCTGGTCTTCCCAAATTCATGAACATCCCAGGCGAAAACCTCAACGGCGTCTACAGCGCAAACGAGTTCCTAATCCGTGTTAACTTAATGAAAGCCTACAGGTTCCCAGAATACAAGACACCTTTGGGCATAGGCAAAAAAGTTGCAGTCATCGGAGGCGGAAACGTAGCCTTAGACTCAGCCCGTTCAGCCATACGCTTAAACGCAGAAAAAGTTTACATCGTCTACCGCAGAAGCAAAGATGAAATGCCTGCACGTGAAGAAGAAATCCTCAACGCAGAAGAAGAAGGCATCGAATTCAAATTCTTAACAGCTCCAACAAAAATCATCGGCGACGAGCAAGGCAAAGTAAAAGCCATGGAATACATCACCATGGAACTATCCGAGCCAGACGCTTCAGGCAGACGCAAACCAATCCCAATCAAAGGCTCAGAAACAATCATGGACGTTGACACAGTAATCATCGCGATTGGACGCACACCAAACCCAATCATCCAAACCACCACAAAAGGCTTAGAAGTAATCCAAGGCGGCATCATCAAAATCGACCGCGAAACAGGCAAAACCAGCCTAGAAGCAGTCTATGCAGGCGGAGACATCGCAACAGGCGAAGCAACAGTCATCAGCGCAATGGAATC
>JAWRIR010000097.1:0-21088 GCA_040268405.1 Thermoproteota archaeon
CAGCCGAATTACTGGGAAGGGAACCTGCGCGAGAAAGGCGCGGAAACTGCTGTTTGAGGCAGCTTTAATGTTTGAATAAACATACATTGAACGAAGAGCAGAAACAGAAGACGATGACCCGTGCAGTTCACTGTGAAGCGGCGTGTTTTTACCCATTGACGCCAAAAAAGCCAGGCGATAAGGCAAATCATCTTTTTTAAACCGCAGATTCGTTCGCTGAGACTCTTCAACACGACAAATATCCAACGGCGCTAAAGCAATCGCCTTCGCTTCTTCAGCAGCCCCCAGCAATTGTTGCCCTTTGCTTGTCCGTGAAATCACAATCGAAGCCCCTTTTCTGTCCCCTCGCATTTCTGGAAGCCAAGCATCACCAAACGACAAATCTGCTAACTCCGATGCTTGGTCAGGGCACATGGTGCAACGCATTGGCGTAAAGAAAAATGAGGAAAACAAGGGCCAATATGCATGCCAGCTTCCAACAAGTGGCACAGTTATTTTGTTGTTGTCTTTGGTTTCTATGGCTAAATAGCCTGGCCAGCCCTGTCCCCTGTAAGTAATTTTGCTGACTTGTTTTTCTGTGATTTTTAGTTTTTTTAATAAGAAACTGATTCCTGCAAAATCTACTGTGTGGGAACATAATAAGCCAAATTTGAGGACAATTTTGTTTTCCAAGGGTTCGATTGCTTTCTCGGCTTTTCGTGCTCCTGTAATGTGGCAGGGTAACCCGACAAGGGCGTATTTGCCTTTTCCTTTGAGTGCTTGGTTTAGGCAAGTGTTTGCTGCTACTGGGCAGTATTTGGATTTTGAAGCATCAATTAGTTCCTGTTTGGTTTTAGCGATGAACGCTTGTGGTTCGAGAGGGTTGTTTGGGTTCATGTGGGTAACGATTGCGCCCTCGATGATTTTGTTTTCAAGCGCGAAAATAAGCAGTTGAGTGATAATGCCGCCGGAGGCAGAATTGAAACGGATTTCATCATTCAAAGCGTACCCCGTGTAGCAGGCTTGGTAGTTGCCTATGGTGTGGTTGTCTGGTTTTTTGCCAAACACGTGAAGCTGCAGTTCGTTTGAGTCGAGGTTGCCGCCGGGACAAGCTTTAACGCACAGTTGGCAGTCTGTGCATAAATCCAACTTTACATGTGGCTCAAACAGTCCCTTGGATAGAGTCATCTCTATGGCTCCGTTTGGGCAAACACCAGCGCAGGTGCCGCATCCACAGCATAAGCCTTTAGAAATAACTTCAGATTGCAACCTCATCATTTACCCTCTTCATGATTCTGCCAACCACAAAACCTGCCGAAACCGCCAATAATGAAACAAAAAGCGCTAACAGTTCGCTGGAGTGGTTTTTTCTGTAAAAATGTTTTAGCCGCTGCGGTATGGATTTGGCAATTAAAAGTTTCAAGTATGTGTCTTCGGTTGACAGTACCTTTTTTTGTGCTTTAAAACTGATTATTGCCTTGGAGATTCCTTCATAAAATGAGCGTGTCCAAACATAACGTAAGCGTCCACGGTCTTTACGTACCCGGTGATAAACAACTGCGGAGGGTTCATAGATGATTTTAGACTTAGGCATGTGTCTGAGGGCTCTGATGGCAAACTCGGTTTCTTCATTGCAAAGTAGCATGCTTCCGAATCTGCCAATGTCCGTTCTGAAATAGCCCACTTGATCGAAAACTGTTTTACGGAATGACATGTTACAGCCGATGGGGTTGCGGATTTCCGCCCGTTTTGTAGGTAAGCCTTTGTATGAGCAGCCAACTATCCAATCCAGTTCTTCAGGTAGCCAAAGAGATCGTGCGTTTTCCCAGTTAGCACTGATAAAGCCGCCCACACCTAGGACCTGCTCATTTTCGTAATTAGCCACGGAGTTTTCAAGCCAACGTGGGTCAGCTAACGCGTCATCGTCAATAAACGCAACAATACGTCCTGAAGCCTGTTTAATTCCGGTGTTTCTTGCGTATGAAAGTCCAAACCCGTTTGAAACAACTATTTTAACAAAACTTGGGACTCTTTTACGGTAAAACTCTACTAATTCCTCGTGCGGGTCTAAAACCAGCAGTACTTCCGTTGGCTGAATGGTCTGCTTCTCAAGGGAAGCAAGGCACCGTTGTATGTCAGGCAACCTCTTTTTAGTATATGTTGAAACAATTATCGAAACATTAGGCATTTTTTGCATTTTGCTCCTTTCAGACTGAAAAACGGGTTTACAGCCGCGGATTGAACCAACGCCTGCTTAATCCTTCACGAAAAATAGTTTTCAAAATTTTGAAGCCATCTCCCCAAGTGGAAAGATTCGTGTTACCGCTCAATCGAGGTGCTTCAACGCTTGGAACTTCTTTAATGTTTAAGCCTAAGAGTTTTGCTTTCATGAAAATCTCGGTTTCAATATCAAAACTTGTAGCCTTCAAATGAGGACTCAATTTTTCAAGAGCATTACTGGTGAACGCGGCGTAACCGTAGCATAAATCAGTGTATCCCGCGTGGATTAACCTGTTAACAAGGAAAACAAAGATTTTGTTGCCGAATTTGCGAACAGCAGTCATGTCATCTGTGTGACCGCCAATCATGAAACGGGAACCTTTTACAACATCAGCCCCCTTTTTTAGAGCTTCAAGAAAAACTGGAATCTCTTTTGGATCCATTGAACCGTCAGCATCCATCATTATTATCCAGTTGCCCAAGTTGGCGTAACTGAAGGCTTGCCGTAAAGCGGTTCCTTTGCCTTTGCCATCCTGATTGACCACTTTAACCCCTAATTCTTTGGCGGCTTCGACAGTGCAGTCGTCAGAGTTGCCGTCTATAACGAGAATGTTTGAGTATCCTAAACCTTGAAGTTCGTAAATTATGTTTTTGATGTTGTTTTCTTCATTAAGTGTGGGTATGATTACTGTTGTTTTGTCAGTTTCTTGATTTACCTCGGGGATTTGAATATCCAGATTAAAAACGTCGTTTTTGAAAACTTCTCTGTAAGTATCCAACACTGGGTACTCCAGAAAACTGTTAGTTTTCAATGCTCCATCAAAAAAACGTTCGTTTTTATCAGAACTAACCAAACTGTACCATTTCCCTAGCCTTTCTTAATGGTTACAAAAATACTGCCTACGCATAGCTCAGCAAAAGGATTGGCAAGAACTCCCTGAAAAACCGGTTAGGTAGCGTTTGACGCCATAAAAAGTAGTCAGGTAACCAATTAACGAGTCTTCGGCGGCTATATTAACTTTTAGTTGCCTTAAAAAAGCGTTAAAAAACCCAACAAAAAACAGACCCTTAAGATGCCGAATGCGCTTCCGATTTTGATGCAAAATACGATTTAACGCGTTTTTGCCTAAGAATTCGGTGAATGGGTCGTCAATAGTTTTTTATTTTTTTAACATACTATTAATCATTAAGTTGAAAGTTACAATGGTTAGTTTCATCCGTGGGGTTCAAACTTTACCTGAAAAACCGTTTGACATCAAAAAATTAATCGTCCTGATTCTTGTGCTTAGCTTAGCTTTTGCTGCTTTCTACCTTATAGGAACATCCCTGTCAAACCTGTCAGAGCAGCCTCAAAATTCTGATAACTATACCGTTTTGACTTTCGCTATATACCAATCCGTCAACTACACCCAAAACGACAGAACTTACGAGTTTAGGTATGCGTCTGGTGGTCAAGCAAATATACTGCAAGTATCTTCAGAAGGGCAAACATCAAGTTATTCTGCCTTTGCAGGCGCAACATACACTCCGTTTGGCCTAAAAGTAACCATTTATTCAGCAACTGAAAGCATAATCGTCTTGCATGTAACCCCTCCATAAACCCTGCCGTTTTTTCCTTAGGGGTAGGTGCTATTGGTTGAAAAACACGTCAAAACTCTGTTAAAAAATGTTTAGCGGTAGACTTTTTGAGTCTACGCTTAAAATGAAAAGAAGGTTGTTGTTTTATCTTACGAAGTCGTCGAATGTCCAGAAGTGTTCTTCTTCTTGGATGATAATGTCTTCGAACATGCGTCTTGTTGTAGTGTCATTGCGTTTTAGTGCTTCAGCAATTATTTGACGGTAAAGTAGTATGGTGTCGCTTTCCAGTTTGTGGTCTAAACGTATGAAGTCGTCTGCGTTTGCGCCGACTACTGGTAATGGGTCTGGTTTGAATGTTGCTTCGCCTTCAAGCAGGTAAATGCGTTCACTGATTTTTTCTAAGTGATCCATTTCTTGCATGAAAACTCCTTTGAGAATTTCGCTTATCACTGCAGTTTTGTTGGTGCCTTTTACGGTTTCAAGTGGAGTGTTTTTGGTTCTAAGTTCAAGTAACGCTTGTTTTTCATGCTGGTTTGTGTATTGGATAATTCCTGTAATTTCAGCGGCAACTGCCTTGTTTAGTAATGCAAAGTAGTCGTCGGTGTAGATTTTTCTCCATTCTGGAAGTGGGACGCTGCTTGCTTCTTCTTTCTCATCTTGGACGCCTGAGTATTCTTGGAATTTGAAGAGGTGTTCTTCTTCTTGTCTGTAGATTTTTTCAAACATGTCTTTTGTTTGCCAGTCGCCCATTTGCTCCGCGGTTTTGATGATTTCGCGGTAAAGTGTTAGGGCTTCTTCTTCAGCTTTAACGCCGTTTTTAGCGAATTCGCTTATGCTGTTGCCAATTTTAGGTGTTACTCCTTTGGTTGTTGCTTGACCGCCAAGGTAGTAAATGCGTTCCATAATGTCTGCGGCGTGTTTCATTTCTTGGATTGCTGTTTCACGCAGGATTTTTCCAACTGCGTCATAAGTTGTCTGGTCTAAAAGGATGTTTTCTGGTAGTACTCTTTTTGCTAGTTTTTCCATTTTTCCATGTTGCAGAATATATTGGATTGAAACTTGGATTTCACGTTCAACTGCTCGGTTTAGAAGGTCAATATATTCTGTTGTTACTTTTACAGCCATAAAATTCAGAACTCCAGTAAAAAATTAACCGTCACACAAATATAAGAATTGTTATCCAAGCGCCAACTTGCTAAGTACCGATTTAGCTCATAAAGTCGAGTAGGTTTAGGTTTTTGCCGGGTGATTGAAGGGGAAAACTAAGGATAAATTTGGTTCCTACGCCTTTTTCGCTTTCATAAGTGATGGTTCCATTTTGTGCTTCAACAAGTCTTTTAGCAACCGCCAACCCGAACCCTTGACCTTTTGATTTGGTAGTTGTAAGCGGCTGAAAAATTCTGTGTCTAATCTCGTTTGGAATCCCCACACCCGTATCTTCAACTAAAATCTTTACGTTCCCACCATCCATGTGGGTTTTTATGCCTACTTTGCCGCCGTTAGGCATCGCCTGCACAGAATTAGTTATCAAATTAACCAGTACCCGTTTAAGCAGTATGGGGTCCAGTTTTATTTTGGGCATTTGGCGGTCAGATTGCACGTTTAAATGAATGTTTTTCGGGAACGCTAATGTGGCAATTGAAGCTTCAACGATTTCGCTGATGCTGGTTTCATTAAACTCGGGCCTTAAGGGTCTAGCGTAATCTTGAAGGTCGCTGACTATTTTGTTTATGTAATTTACCTGTTCCTCGATGAAGGAGATGCTTTGACAGATGGACTCTTTTGTTTTGCTTTGCGGCATTTCCTGCAATTCAACTTTTGCCAGATACAATTCGCAGATGATGGCTTGCAAAGGGTTGCGGATGTCGTGGCCAACCATGCCGGCTGTTTGTCCTATTGCTGCGAGTCTTTCAGCTTCTTTTAGCTGCTTTTTCTGGCGTTTTACTAATTGTTCGAGTAGTTGGGTGTAGTCTTCGATTTTTGGTTGATTGTCTGGTGATGCTTTTGGCGGAACCACTATGATTAAACTATCCTTATTTAGAATGGGTGGAGAAGAATTGCTAGAAGACATCTAAACCAAAACTCGTTTATACACTAATCTATCTTAAGGTATCAGAATATAAGTTTTATCTTTATTTGCAAATTGTTTGAAACTGTTTATGAGTTTTCTAATGATATTTTCTATTTTTTGGCTTGGTTTTTGAGAGAATGTTCCTGGCGTGTTTGTTGGAAAAATCTTTTATATGATGATGCATTGTAAAAACTTACACAACGTTGCAAAGATTTACAAGGGAGAAGCAAAAAGTGAACCTAAAACTAAACAACAAATTAGCCACAAAATACGTTGCATTAATAGCAATATTCTCAGCACTATACGCAATATTACGGATTGTACCCTTAGGTCCAATGGTCGGTTTACAGGGCTCTTTTTCATTCTCTGACGCCTTAGCCCCATTAATAGGCATAATACTTGGACCTTTTGCCGGTGGTCTAAGTGTAATAATTGGAACCTTCACAGCCGCTGCATTAGGCAAGCCCTTGGTATTTCTTGGTTTAGATTTTCTTCCTGGCTTCATTAACTGCGTAGCTATGGGGTTATTAATAAAACGTAAATGGATTCCTGTTGTTGCTTTGTATGCTATACTATTTGGCATTTTCATAGTCAGCCCGTACTCTCTATTGATGGTTCAGGTTGGTGCCTTAGCTATACCTTTCATATGGCTGCATATTATAGCTTTAATTGTGTTGCTTTCGCCTCTAAGGTCCAAAGCAGTTGACAACATCAAAAAATTCAACATACCCCGTTTGGCTTTGAGCTTAACTGTTTTAGCATTTATCGGAACAATGCTGCAACATTTAACTGGCACTTTACTCACAGAGTTCATTTTAGGCGCACCAATAGGTCGAATGGTTCTTGCAGACTTTACAGCTCTATGGACTGGAATATTCTATCTATATCCATTCGAGCGCATTCTAATGGTTCTTATTACAGTAGTCATAGGTGTACCATTAATAATTGCAATTAAACGATCGTTGCTACCCTTCGAAACACCCCTAAACGAACAAAAAAAGACCAAAAAAACCTATGCCTAACTTTTTCTTTTTAATTTTTATAGAATAACTCTTTGTCTTGAATGTACTCTTTGCCTGTTGTTATGGCGATTTCGGCTTTTTCAAGTTCACTACCCAAATACGCGGCATGGTCTAAACGCGTAACTAATCCGAGTTGGACGATTTTTGCGTAGATTGCTTCTGCGGTTTTTCCTTTGATAATTTTGGTGGGCTTAGCCATCTCGGCATCTGTGTACAGTGAGGCGACGATTGTGTCGTTTTTGCGGTCAAGGGCTATTTTGAACATTCCCATGGTGTCTAATTCTGCTGGCAAGTTTTCGCCTGATGCAACAGTAACCAGTGACGGTTCCTCCACTGCGGGGTTATATGGTTCTTCGCGTGAACGTTTATCCTTCAAAACAAGCAAATCAACACCCAAATCCTTCGGCACTGAAGCACGTTTCTTGGCAAGATACATCATTTTGGCTGCGGCTACTTCTTCTTTGACTGTTCCTTTGGCTTTGGTGCTCTTCTCTGTTGCCAGCATCATACTTGCGTTAACCTCAGCAGAGAGTCTTGCGAGCAACGCGTTTATGCCTATGGAATCAGCATCAAAAAGCTCCGTAACGTTGGCTACTCCCACAAACAAGGGCACATCGGGATGTTTGGCGCCAAAGTCTCTAAACGCAATGAATGATTCCAGCACGTTTGAGGGTTCCAAAATTAGGTCTGCCATTATCTTGTTGAAGCCGAGTTTTTTGGCTTTGGCGATTATTTCTTCGGTTAATTGTACGCGTTCGCTTGCTTTTTTGGGGAAGTAGCCTTCACGCTGGTTAGTTGGAATAATTACGACTGGAACGTCGGTGGCGAAGGTGGCAAGTTGGTCAATGTTTCCCGCATCCAAACTCAAAATCAAGTCAGCGCCAACGGAGACGGCGGCTCTGATTTCTTCAGGGTTTAGCGTGTCAATGCTCACTGGCACATCAACAACCGCTTTGACCGCTTTCACGATGCGTTCCGCGGTTTCTGGGTCACTTTTACCTGCAATCATACCCACATCAATAACGTGTGCGCCTTCTGAAACGAATTTTTTGGCTAAATACTGGATTTCTTCGTCAGGCATTAGGGCGGCATCTACGATTTCAGCCATAACCCGCATCGGAAAATCTTTGCCAACCGCCAAATTTTTAATCAGCATGCTGCCCAGCTGTTTTAGGAGTTCTTCGCGGTTTTGCTCGGCGTTTTCAATTTCTTTTAGTGCCTTTTCGGTTAGTATGTCTCGTAGTAGGTCGCAGGCTGGTGTGGTGGTTGAAAGCTGGACTTTGCTGAGCACTTCGAGCACGGTTGGCAGGTCAGCGGCGTATCTTGGACCCTTAAACGCTGGCACACCAAGCGCGTCGGTGATGGTTTTTGTGTCTCCACGGCTCAAGCCCGGCGTGAGAATCATGTCTACGCCTTTCAAGTTATGGTCTTTTAGGCCTGCTGTGATTGTTTCCGAATTCAAAAAAGCTGCAACAGGAAAATTTAGGGCAACAACCTCAGTTTCCACAGCCGCTTGTTGAGCGTAATCTTTGACCATTTCTTCCGCGAGTCTGCCCGTAACTAAAAGTACCTTCAAAATCAATCCCTTAAAGTTTTGATTGTTGCGCCTTTATTGTTTGCTTTCGCAATGAAAGCGTCTCCACCGAAGTTTTGGTCAAGATATGCTTTCAGTTTTTTCAATGCTGGTTTGGCTTGGTCTTGTTTTACGATTCCGTATACTGCTGGTCCCCACGAGCTTTGTCCAAACCCGTGAACGCCCAAGCCTTTAATGAATTCTAAAGTGTCGGCGACTTCCTTGTTTGAGTAAGTTCCGCCTTGTACGTGAGCAAAATGGTTGCCTGTAACAATCTGAATAGCCGTTAAGGCTTCCCCGAAACTATCAATATCCTTCTCAGCTAACGCGGGCAGAAGCTTGAGCATTGTTAAGCGGCAGATTTTTGCTACTTCTCCTTCTGGCATTGGAGGCAGCTTGTTAAATGCTGATGTTTCTGCCGAACTGGATAAGCCTTTGTTAACGTTAGGCACCGCAATGACAAAACGCCATTCTGTTGGGAAGGGTTGCCTGTAAATTAGCGGTGGAAAACCAGCGGTTTCGCCTGTTTTTTTGCCGCCGTCAACTACAAATCCGCCTTTTTCGAAGATTGCTGTGCCGACGCCCGTGCGTTTTGCGCGTTCCATTGCGAAGGCGAGCTGGGGAACTGTGGCTTTTATGCCGTTCAGTTTTGCTATTGCGGTGGCGATTGCGAGTGCGAACTGTGTTCCTGAGCCTAGTCCGCTGTGGGCTGGGATTGTTTCTTTTACGTGAATGTGTATGTTTGGGCTGGTTTGGTATGCTTTGAGGAAGCGGTTTGCCAGTTGGGTGGCTAACTCGGTTTCTTTTCCTGTAACTTTGAACTCTTTTGCTGGTTGGGCTTCGATGATGATGTTTGGTTGGTCTATGCCGACGCCTAAACCGCCGAACATTCTGCCCAAATTCCCGTTTAAGTCTATTAAGCCAAGGTGTAGCCGTGCTGGAGTTTTAACGATAACCTTCATGCTTTAGCCCTCCACGTATCAACTTTTCTTTGCAAGTCAGTCATTAGTTCAGCGTAATGCGAGTTAGGGGCTGAACGGTTAACCACGTCATTGCAGTTTTGAATTAAATTTAAAAGTTTAGCCACATGAGCCTGCTCTTCCTTGACGCCGACGAGGACTTTTATGCGGGTCGCATGAATAATTGCTTCAAGAACCGCTGGCGCTGCCCTACAGTAGCTTTGAGGGTAAACTTTTGGGGCATCAATCTGTTTAACAGCGCAGGTAACTTTGGTTCTTTGTGCATCAACAGGCGTTAAACCTTCTAAAGTCACCGAAATTACTGCGTCAGCGTTAGTCAGTTTTGGCGCATTAACTATGTCGGATTTTTTAAACCATTCCCGCGGCAACGACTCTTCTTTGAGTGCTGACTTGTAGTAAAAGTCAATGTTGCCTGTCAGGTTTAATGTGGCTGCTTTAGTGGTTTGCAGGTTTTTGAGAGTTTCTGCTGAATTGAAAATGGTTAAGGTGACTTGTTGGCTGTTTTGTATGGCTGCGCCCATGGGGGCAGCGTTTGGGCTTCCGTCCGGGTTGAATGTGCAGAGTATGGTTTCGCAGATTGTGTTTTCGCAGAACCCTAAATCAGCCAACGTAACCATAAAGTTCCCCTGCTTTTTGTTGGTTAATGATTTTTTCAATCGATTGTAAAATTTAACAATCCATAATAAAGTTTTGCTTACAGTTCACCTACAGGCAACACATAAAAATCGTCAATCCCACAAAACACGCTTATGTTTCAACATGTTTTTGGCTTGATTCTTAACAATTAGCACCTACCCCCTATAGGTTTCAGCATAGAGTTTCTAATAGGATCCAAATAGGTTGGCTGTTTTGTCTGCTTTAGTCAAAGTTTCTTGACGAAAACGGTTTTATTTCAAAAAAATAGTGCTGCCTTATAGGGAAGTTTGATGAAGCGTTTTTACGCTTTGGTTTTGGCGTTCGCTGTTCTTGGTTTTATAACTGGAACAGTTGTCGTGGTTCAACGATTGCCTTTTGTACAGTCGAAAGACTCGGCTGTTTCAGTTGGCCAAAAAGTTGCTTTGGGCTTTATAGAAAACGTGTTGCCTATTGATACTTCACAATATAATATCGGTCTTGAAAATTCTGGTAAACCAATCTCTTTATTCAATGGCTCAATTGCAGCCAACGAAAACGAACTTTTAACTTACTCTTTAAAGTCCGAAAATAATACGTTAAACGTTATTTGTGAAATACGGAACGGCGTTTTAACCTACGTAGCCATGGATAATAAGAAAGGCGATTTAATTAGTGACTCTCAATACAGTAACATCACTGAAGCCGCTGTAACCTTTTTGGAGAGATATCAAGATTTTACAGGTTTAAACTCAACTTCTCTGATTAACTTGCTCCACGGTATTGACCCAACCAAAAACACGACTTTAGTGTCAGGCAATCTTAAGCTGGAAGTTAAACATGCAGATTTAACTGGCACTGCTTTTGGCGATTCTGTGCAGTTCCGTTGGATGCAGTCCTTCAACGGCTGTGATTACCGATATGTAGTGATGGGTTTTAAGGATGGATTTTTCTCCATGATTGGAGACGACCGGCAAGTCTATTCAATAGGCGATACCAATGTGAATATTTCAAAGGAACAAGCCATAGTTATCGCCCTTAATGCTATACAAAACTATTCTTACCGAATGTCTGACGACTGGGTTGTTGACGAGTTTGATGTTCTTGAAAATCGAATTGCTGCAGTTTTAATTTCTCAAAATAAAGGCGGAAATGTTTTGTATCCTTCTTGGACAGTTACTTTACCTTTAAACGGGACTTATCCTGGCAGTGTCACTGAACTTTTAGTTATAATTTGGGCTGGCACCGGAGACGTGGAAGTTGTACATTATCAGGCATATGCGCAACTATACCCAAAAACGCCTGTTTTTGCGTGAATCTACAGTTTGATTGAATCGAGGGTTAGCTATTCTTTTAAATATGTACAGAATCAATGTTTAGCATTCGACTGGTGGATGCAAGCAAGCATCAGCCTGAGGGTGTGCAACGATGGGTGATAAAAGGAAAGGTTCAGTTCAGATACGTTTTGAAGTACTGGAGTTCCTTTTCTTTAGCGGCAAACACCAACTGCGCACTCACGTTTGGCGCAAAGCAACCGACGTGTCGTATGATGACTTCTTGAAGCATTTAACTTACCTAAAAGACAAAGGGTTTGTTGAAGAAAACGAGCAAGGACACATCCTGTTGACTGCTGAGGGAAGAAAAATCTACACGAACCTGCGGGATTCGTTACCGTCGCTGCTTTAGCCGGGATTCACCAGTGGTGCATCATCTATATAATAATTAAAAATAACAAGAAAGATGACAAGTATGAGTGAAAAAGAAAACCAGCAGAACTTTCCAGTGAAGACAACGCACGAGTTCCTCTCAGAAATGAATCATGAATGGGGACGCTTCAAACGTGGTGCAATACTTAGCATTTTGATTTGTTCGCTTTTGTTGGTGGGTTTTGTACTTGTTTATCTGCGTATTTCGAAAACTTTCGGTTTTGAAGTTAGTGACTTAATTCTGGTAGGGTTGCTTGCTGGCTTTTTGGTTTACACTATTTATTTGATGTCTTCCCAGTATCGGTTCTTTAGGCGTTGGGAAAACCGAATGAAACGTATTTACAGTTACGAAGAAAAACTGTTGGCGGACGACGAATCTAAAGAGTCCTAAAAGCAAGCACAATAACTTAATTTTCAATATTTTTGTTTAATAATTTTGTTTTTGAAACATTTTTGATGTTTTGCGCTTGTTTTCTTTAAGATTACATCTTTGGTGTACTGGTTGGGTGCGTTACCTCTTTTATTGAAAACGTTCCATGGATAAAATAGTCAAACCCAAACGGTGAAAAAAATGAACACAAACATGGAACAAACCAAAAAAATTAACCAAACAATCACAAACCCAACAAGACTCGACAAGGAGGCTTGTCCGTGAAATTTTGGCCAACAAAAAGGTGGAAAAAAATCATGCTCACAACCCTCCTAATCGTTTTAGCCGTTTTCCTCGCCATAGGTGCATACCTTGAATACAGTGTGTACCGTGAGGTCTCATTTACAGAAACCTTAAACCCTTTAGGCTCTAAAATAGCATTAGTAATCTATCACCCCGGGCTTACCAGCTTCACTAAAGATGTCGCTTCAGCTTACGCTGACGGCTTAGTCTCCAGTGGCTGGCAAGTAGAATTAACCACCGCAAGCAATCAAGCCCCAAGTAACCTGTCAAAATATTCGTTGCTCACGCTTTGCTGGCCAATATACGACTTCAACCCTGCACCAACAATAACCAACTACATTCACCGCGTCGGCAACCTCAACAACATAAACACAGCCATAATCACAGTCGGCGGCGGCATAGACCCACTAAACACTCCCGCAACAATGAGCAAAACCGTCCAAGACGCCAACGGCCAAGTAATCCAGCAATTAACAATGTTCCGCAGCAACCGCAACATGACCGAGTTAACACAGCAAGCAAGCAGCATACATCCATAAGAAAGGAGCAAAAATTGTGAATTCCAAAGCTTTAATCCCCAGCGGCATAAGCTCGCTAAGAATTGCAGCTTTGCCCCTGTTTCTTTACTTTAACAGCATTGGCTCCCCTTCTTTATGCATTCTCGTTTTTGCGTTAGCCGCTGGCACTGACCTGCTTGACGGCTTCATCGCCAGAAAACTAAACGTCGCCTCAAAAAAGGGTGCGTATTTTGATGCAATAACCGATTTCGTAATGGTCATAGGCATTTTTTCAGTTTTTACACTAAACGGGTACTACCCGATATGGGTGCTATTGCTGATTGCCGCTTCCTTTGTGCAATTCGCTGTCACCGGCTATTTTGGCAAGCAGCTTTACGACCCCTTAGGCAAATACATTGGCAGCGTACTGTACATAGCTATAACTTTAACCCTGCTTTCTCCAACATCAATTATCTTCACTATAGTTGAAGTGGGCTTTCCCTTTTGGGCATTAAGTTCTTTTGTAACGCGCACAGTTAGTCTTGTAGTTAATTACAAAAGAACTCTTATAATTCAAAAATCAGATTTGTCACAGCAAAGGCGTCCAACTGCATAAGAGTTGCTAATATTGCCTCATTTATTTTGAGCTATCTGCCTTTTTACAGCATCAACAAACTCATTTTTCTGTGTAGCCCAGACAACGAACCGAAAATCTTCTCCTTTCAGTTTTACATGAATTTGATTCGACCTTGGTCCGATAACGTGTGTAGCAGAAATTTCGTCAATATCTTTTAAGTTAAAAGTAAGTTCTTTACCGCCAATGTTTAACGCATGAGGTTTAAATTTTAACGTTTTAGTTGTGAGTTTCAGTTTTCCGCCAATTGCCAAAAGTGAGCGAAGATGGTTTGCCGGTATTTCTTTTATGATTTTTTCTTCTTCAAGCTCCAAAGGATTTTTCACCTCCAAAGCCCTTCCTTTTTTCTAACGGGCTATATGTTATTTTAAGGATGTGTTATCGTACATAGTAACTAGTGAGTGTCAATTCATGCAGGAGCATTACGTGGATAACTTGCCTCTTCAGGTTCGTGTCTCGTTAGGTACTGCTATAACGCTTGGGTTACAAAGCGGTAAAATGGACGCGGCACCCACCACCGTTTACTTGATGACTTACAAAGAGGGCAAATGCACAGCCAACTGCGGATTCTGTCCCCAAGCACGAGACAGCCAAAGCCGTGCGGAGCTGCTTTCCAGAGTAACATGGCCCAGTTTTCCAACTGAACAACTGCTTGAAGCGTTAGGCGCCGCAGCTAAAAACGGCAAAATCAAACGGGTCTGTATACAAGCCCTAAACTATCCAACCGTGTTTCTGCACCTTGAAGCCATAATAAAACAAATCAAAAAAACCACAGACACCCCCATTTCTGTGTCCTGCCAACCATTAAACAGCCAAAACATTCTGCTGCTCAAAAACGCTGGGGTTGAGCGTGTTGGGATAGCTTTGGATGCTGCAACCGAAACAATCTTCAAACAAGTCAAGGGCGTTACCGCCGGGGGATTTTACAATTGGACAAGCCAGTTTAGTCTGCTTGAAGAGGCGTTGTTGGTTTTTGGGTTGGGCAATGTTAGTACTCACTTGATTGTTGGTTTAGGTGAAACTGAAAAAGAAGCTGTGGGTTTGATTGAGCGGTGTGTGAGTATGGGTGTTTTGCCTGCTTTGTTTGCGTTTACCCCTGTTCGGGGCACTGCTTTAGAGAAGCATCTCCAACCTGAAATTGCTTCTTATCGGCGGGTGCAGTTTGCACGTTACTTGCTTGTTAAGGGGTTGACCTGTTTGGGTTGTATGCGTTTTGATGAAACGGGCAAAATTGTCAGCTTCGGCGTCTCTACGACTGTTTTAGAAGAAACCGTTAACAGCGGTAAACCTTTTCAGACTTCTGGGTGTCCTGACTGCAACAGACCTTTCTACAACGAAAAACCCGGTGGTCCAATATACAATTATCCAAAAGAATTAACTGTAAAAGAATTAGCGCAAATAAAAAGAAGTTTGGGGTTTTAGAAAGTTTAGGATGATGAGACTTTCTTGTCTGAAGTCATTTTTGGCTTTTGCCGTGTGACTTGTTCTACAAGCCGCCAGAACTCATCCATAGTGTAGCCTTTCTGCAGTTCCTTCATCAACTTTTTGACTTGATAATAGGTCATTTGGGCTTCGCCTTTGTCTAAGCCTTCATGTGGACCTTTGATGCGGCGGAACAATTCATCCATCTGTCGTGGTGAAGCTCTGATTCCAGCTTTCTCCAGCATTTCTTGAATCAGGTTTTGACCTGTGTTTCTGCCTACGAAAACTGTTGTTTCTCTTCCAACGATTTCAGGTGGGAAAGGCTCAAAAACCAGTGGGTGAGCCATCATTTCTTCGACTTCTTCTTCAACTTCATGGGCAAAAATGTTTTCGCCAATGATTGGTTTATGGAACTGAATTGGTAGTGCGAAGGCTTTTTCTGCTGACTGCGAGATTCTTGAGATTTTACCTAAATCAATGCCTGTATCAATGTTGTAGAGTAATTCAGCGCATGTTACTACTTCTTCAAAAGGTGCAATTCCTGCGCGTTCACCAAAACCTGCAATGCAAGTGTGTAGGCAAGATATGCCTTCTTCCATAGCTGCCAGCGTGTTTGCGGATGCTAAACCAAAATCGTTGTGGCAGTGAATAGAAATCGGGATTTTCTTTTTAATAGAGTCAGGTAAACCGTCACGTACATGGGACATAAGGTACCTCATGGACAAGGGCCTGATGAAACCGACTGAGTCAGCAAGACCAAGCCTGGTTGCGCCAGCGTCTGCAGCAACTTGGAACACCTGCAAGATGTCCTCGATAGTGGTTCTTGTACCGTCCATAAGCATGAAGTTAACGTTTGCCCCATGCTTTTTACAGTAAGTAACGGAGTCGGTAATTCTCTGCAGAGCTTGTTCTTTTGTTATTTTATACCTGTATTGTAAGTTTAACCCGTTAATGGGTGCTTCGAGGGTAATTTCTTTGATTCCGCATTCCAAACAAGCGTCAATGCTTGCTCTGGTTGGTTGAGCGGAAGCGGTGAGTTTTGCATGCTCAAAGCTTTCGTTTACTATTCTGCTAACATTACGTTTTTCTTCTTCTGAAAGAGCTGGGAAGCCAACATTGATGATGGCTACGCCTGCTTCATCCATTAATTTTGCAAGTTTGACTTGTTCTACGTAAGTAAGGTAGACTGTCGGTGCCTTGATTCCTTCACGGAAGGTTTCATCCCAGATGAATATGCGTTCTGGAAGTTTAGGCGGCAGATTCTTACGTAGCCTGTTGTAATTAGCAATTAGCCCCTGTGCTTCAAGCTTTTTAAATATGGTCTTTCTCATCCAGACACAGTCCAACAAGATAAGAGCTTTAAGTTCATGTTAAATTACCAGTTCCTATATAAAAATAGCATCTATTTCTGGCTGATGAGCAGTCAGAATTTGAAATATCCCTTTTATCTATGCGCCTATTGAATCTTGATAAACATACAAAACGTGTGTTTTGAAAAAGTTTAAGTTCAAAAAGTTACCAATAACTTGTCAGGGGAGAAGCATTTGAGTAGTTTTAAAGTCACAGTGGAACGAATTAGAACATTAGAAACTGAAAGAAAAAACTTGCTGATAGAAATTGAAGAGCTTAAACGCATGGCTGATGCTAAAGCTAAAGCTTTAGAAAGCGAAATAACGATGCTGCGCGACGAAGTAAAATCCCTACGAATTCTGCTTGGCGGAGAAGAAGAACCAGACAACGGACTGCGAAGAAGCGTATTCAAAAAATAGCTCAATACCCAGCTTTTTATAGTTAAAAAGGCAGGAGCTAATTTGGCTGTTTAAACGGTGTCTGGGCGATTGCTTTCTTGTTTCTGCGTCCACTTACAATCAGAATCGTTCCTGGAAGAGCAGTAACTAACAATGCAATTGCGCCGGGTATCAACCTGCTAACAGCTATTTGTGTTTCGTTTAGCTGAAAGGTTACTCTTACCTGCTGACTGCCAGTATTTTGGAGAACATAGTCATAAGAGTAATCCCCATTTGCAGGAAGATTGAACTTGTATGTGCCATCAACGGTTTGGCTGAGTACTTCGTGAGTCGCTGAATCCCGTGAATACACAGTGCAGTTTACCTTTTTTCCGTTAACATCAAAAGCCATCACTGTTGGTTCTCTACTAACCACTTTAAACTCTACATTCTCGCCTTCAACAATTACTTTACCCTCAAAGGAGTGCATATTATAAAAAGGGTCAAAAGAATGATGTCCGCCTGATGTTGACACCTCGCTGCTTTTCTGGTTAGGCGCCAAGACATAAGAGTCACTAAAATGTCCACGAGACTGCTGCACAGCCATAATCGACACCAACAACGCAATTAAGCCGATAAGTAACAAAGTTGACCCAGCAACAGTCTTCGCTTTGCCTATCCATCTGTGCTTGTTGGAGACAATTTTTAGGTGGCTTGGTATATATGGGTCTTGTGGAAGCCAGCCTTGAGTTGTAATGGGTATGCGTATTTTCATGGTTTTTTACTTCCATTTTGTTTTTTTACGTTATTAGGGCTTGGTCTTTGCTGTGGGCTAACTTTTTTGGCAGTATTCCTTTTGTGTTTATAGAATTGGGACGTACTTAAACCTAAACAAAAAAGCACAAACCCACTTACCGTTAAAATCAGGCTAACAAGGAACTTGTCTGACTCCCTATTTTCAACATTACTATCCGGTGGAAACTTTATGCTAACTGAAATGGGATAACTTTCATTGCCCATGTTTGTTCCATGAACAATGTATTCGCCGCGTTCTTCGAAATCTAGTTGAACAGTGTGCGGAGTGACAATTTCCTCATCAACTAAAGTTACATTTGAGGGACTAACAACCACCAAATGTACAGGCACATCAAACTCGACACGTATTGGAGGCGCATCAACTCGAACAGGACCACCACTAGCATTAGCATTTGGCGGAGGCGTCGGTGCTACCAAAGTATCACCTTCTAAAACAAGATTTCCCAAACCAACCGGAGCCATAAACAAACCATAACTCAAAGTTTCCCCTGGCTCAACAAGTCCAGAACCCATTTTTGAAGACCACGGAAGAGAAGCGGTCCAAAGACTAAACAGTAAAACCGCTCCTATGATCATCAAGATTAAACCAAGTCGTGTAAAATTTCCAAATCTTGTAAAGTTTATTCGCATATTTCAAACCTCCGATAGAAATAAACAAACATAGGAATTACCAAAACGCATGCATAAAAAATCAGCAAAACACCAAAACTGCTACCTGAAAGAGTATACTCAAGCGCATCTGCCATTGATTCCGTTAAACCTTTAGGAACTACGCCAAGCAATTTATCCAAAAAAACCAAAGCCCCCTTGTAGGGCGTTAAACACAAATAATTAGCAAAACTATTCCCCTCCCAAAGTGCAGTGCTAGTGGATATGGTTGTTGGGAACCAGAAGAACAAGTTTGCAAGCAATGCGGTCAGCACTGCTGGAATAGTGCGCTTTATCGTTAAAGCAATTAAAACGCTTAATCCTCCGCAAAACATCAGAGACAAAAAGGAAACGGGCAAAGCAAAAAAGGAAAGCTGCAAAACAAGCCAAGGACTTGAATAAAAAGTCATGCCCACAAAAAACGTAGTAAACCCCCAAGAAAGCAAAGTCAAGGGTAAAATTACAGCAACAAACTTTACCGTAAAAAATAATTTGCGAGATACAGGCACAGATAAAAGCGACTGAATCAAACCCTGCTCATAATCCCTTGCAAAAGACAAAGCCATCAAAACCCCGCACATGATAACCCACGGCAACATCAACGAAGCCACAGTAGCGCCTACGCTCCCTGTTATCGCAGATTGAAACGCCGCTGGAAATTCCGAGTGCAGAACAATATCAGAAAGAGGTCTCACTGAAACAATGGTCATTACTGCCATAAGAGCAACAGTAATTTCTAATATGGGTCTGCCCCAAACTTTTCCCATTTCAGCTTTTAACAAAGCTAAACTCGCTCTAACAGACAACTTCGTTAAGCCTCCTCAACAGCTGATTTAAAAACTGACGCTAAATCAGACTTTACCATTTTCACTTCATCCAAAGACGCCCCCGCATGACTTATTAGCAAAGGCAATCGCTGCTTAAACAAGGCAACATCACGCACGGTAATATGCAAAGAATCATCAACTGTCGATAAATCCTCAACATATGACTCGTCTTTCAAAAGAGCCGATACCGACTCAATTGGTTGTGCCTTAACAATGAATTTTGTTGTAGAAGTTTTATCAATCATCTGCTCTAAACCCCCTTGACGTAACAGTTTGCCTTTATTCATCAAAATGAAGTTATCACACACTTTTTCAAGCTCAGATAAAATGTGGCTTGAAATCAAAAATGAAGTGCCTTTTTCTTTATTAAAAAAAGTTATTAACTCAAGAATTTTTGCTCGATTTAGCGGGTCTAAATTTGATGTGGGTTCATCAAGAATCACAAGCTCTGGGTTACCTAAAAATGCCTGTGCTAAGCCAAGTCTTTGACGCATACCAGCTGAATACCCGCCAATACGTCTGTCATGGGCCGACTCGTCAAGTTCAACAAGCCTCAAAAGCTCCTTTAACTCAACTAAAGACTCAGACGCACCCTTCAATTTAGCCATTAATTTTAACTGCTCAAGACCTGACAGATGATCATAAAAAGCAAGCTTTTCATACAAAACGCCCACTTTACGGCGAATAGCACAAGAATTACTCCAGCAATCAAATCCAAACAATTCTGCTTTTCCAGCATTAGATTTGATTAATCCTAAGCTTAGCCGGATGGCTGTTGTTTTGCCTGCTCCGTTTGGACCAATTAACCCATTGATGCCTTGACATATCTCTAAACTAAGTCCATCAAGGGCAGTTGTAGCGCCAAACCGTTTTGTTACAGATTTAAATTCACCAATAACTTTAGAACCCATAAGCTGCGCCCTCCTCTTTTGATGCATTGACTTGATGGATTTTTAGAAAATTGTTTGAATTGGTTTTTGGTCTGCAGCTCTTTTTCCTCTTTGAAACCTTGTAAGCTAAAAACACAACTAAGACAAGCAGTATGACAGCCACAGGTATTGTAATGAGCAGCCAAAGTGGAGATGAACGGAGCACTAAAGTAAAATTCAAGTTTTCTGAATAGTCAACTAAATCAAAAATTCCGTCTACGATGCACATTACGCCTAACTTGTTTAGAAGAACGTCACTAAATTTGGTGGGCGCGTGAGTCATTACACCAGTTTTTTGGTCATAAAACAAATGAGTGGATCCAAACAATAGCGGTCCAGGAAATGCCAGTTCAGATGAGTTAGGTCGCTGATATGAAGCCTGAACTACTTTTGAAGCTACACGATAATCATTAATTAAAGTTGATGGCTGTCCATCCATGAAAACAGTGCCAGATAGAGTTAGGTTTTCTGTTTGGAAGAGTTGAATAGTGTTATTATCAACTAAAGAAGCTGGGTCTACAACAAATATTGTTGGAGTAGACTCTATGAGAACACGGCCATTTGAAACGGTGGCCGGCAGAGACACTTCATTGTAAAAGCCGTCAAAGATGAGCATAAACTTGGCAGTATATTCGCCTTCAGAGGATTCTTCCATAGAGAAAGTAACATTCACTGTTTTAGGAAAACAGTCAGTTCCGTTCAAAAATCGTACCCAAAGACTTGGTGTCGAGCCATCTGGGTTTGGCTCTGATGATGAATGGTGACCTTGGAAGGTAACGTGAAACGTTGATGGAAAAGAATTATTCGCGCCTGCAGGAGTGGAAAATAAGAGGGGAAGCAGACAAAGCAACATGCAAATCCCAGCTAAGACTGGCTTTCGTAAGCAGCCTAAAACATGTGCGTGGTTAGTCATTGTTGGTCACCTAGTCCTGCGTCTGGCATTAGTTTGGAAAAAATTATGGTTGCCAGTTTGGCGGGGTGCATTTTTTCTGTGTCTTGGATTTCTATGCCTCTTTCTTTTGCTACGTCGAGTAGGTACATGCGTGTTTGGTGGAGGAATTCTTGGTTTGTTACTTCTTCGGCGTTGTTGTGCCAGTACCAAACTTTGATGCCATAATTTGTGCTGTAGGTGAGAATAGCCTTGCGTTTCAGCACTGGGTGGTAGCCTAAAAGC